>SDZP01000522.1 GCA_004144935.1 Caulobacteraceae bacterium
GTTACCGAGACCGGGGCCGAGGGGACCCTGCCGCCAGAGGCCGCCGCGCCCGGCATGACCGCCGGCCAGCGGCTGCGCGCCATTCTCGGCGGCTCGGCCGGCAACCTGGTCGAATGGTACGACTGGTCGGCCTACCTGTTCCTCAGCCTCTACTTCGCCAAGCAGTTCTTCCCCGAAGGCGACCAGACCGCCCAGCTGCTGAAGGTGGCGGCCGTGTCGATGGTCGGCTTCCTGGCCCGGCCGCTGGGGGCCTGGCTGATGGGGCTCTACGCCGACCGGGCCGGGCGGCGGGCGGCCCTGACCCTGTCGGTGTCCCTGATGTGCGCCGGCAGCCTGATCATCGCCTGCGCCCCGACCTACGCGGTGGTCGGCAGCCTGGCCCCCGTCATCCTGCTGGGCGCCCGGCTGCTGCAGGGCCTGTCGGTGGGCGGCGAATACGGGGCCAGCGCCACCTACATGAGCGAGGTGGCCGGCAAGCAGCGCCGCGGCTTCTGGTCCAGCTTCCAGTACGTGACGCTGATCGCCGGCAGCCTGACGGCCCAGCTGGTGCTGGTGGTGCTGCAGCAGACGATGAGCGACGAGACGCTCGACGCCTGGGGCTGGCGCATCCCCTTCTTCATCGGCGCCCTGCTGGCCGTGGTGGTGTTCTGGATCCGCCGCCGGCTGGACGAGAGCCATTCGTTCAAGGCCAAGACCGGCGAGGTCCGGGTGGCCCGCTCCCAGGTGATCTGGGTCTCGGCCATGCTGGCCGGCGTGGTGGTCGCGGCCATCGTCTCCTTCACCGTCCCCGGCATCGCCCGGCCGGCGCAGATCACGGCGGTGGTGCTGTTCTTCGCCCTGCTGGCGGCCCTGATCACCCCGACCATCCGGGCCCATCCGCGCCAGACCCTGGCGGTCATGGGCCTGACCGCCGCCGGCTCGCTCGGCTACTACGTCTACACCAGCTACATGCAGAAGTTCCTGGTCAACACCTCGGGCTTCTCCAAGGACACGGCCACCCTGATCAGCGTCTCGGCGCTGTTCCTGTTCATGCTGGCCCAGCCGCTGTTCGGCTGGCTGTCGGACCGGTTCGGCCGCAAGCCGATGCTGATCACCGCCTTCGCCGGCGGGGTGCTGATCACCTGGCCGGTGATGAGCGCCATCGCCGCCACCAACAACCCGATCACCGCTTTCCTGCTGCTGCTCAGCGCCCTGCTGTTCCAGTCCTGCTACAGCTCGATCTCGGCGGTGGTGAAGGCCGAGCTCTATCCGACCCATGTGCGGGCGCTGGGCGTCGCCCTGCCCTATGCCGTGGCCAACGCGGTGTTCGGCGGCAGCGCCGAATACGTCGCCCTGGCCTTCAAGCAGGCCAAGACCGAAAGCGGCTTCTACATCTATGTGACGGTGGTGATGGTGCTGGGCCTGGTGGTCAGTATCCTGCTGAAGGATACCCAGAAGCACAGCCAGATCCTGGAGGACTGACCCGCCATGCTGCCGCCGGCCGATCTCGCCGCCCTGGGGTTCTTCGTTCTCTGCTGGGTCTTCTATGAGCCGGCCCTGCGGATGCTGCGCGGCCCGGCGGGCCTGCTGAACAGCGACATGGCGCGCGTCCGCGTGGCCTGGATGCTGGAGATGAGCCGGCGCAGCGGCCGGTTCATGGATGGCCAGCTGCTGGGCCATGCGCTGAACTCGGCCAGCTTCTTCGCCAGCTCCAACCTCCTGCTGATCGCCGCCGCCGCCGGGGTGCTGTTCGGCGGCGAGGACAGCTTCCGCTCGATCTCGTCCCTGGCCCTGATCCGCACCTCCAGCCGGCTGCTGTTCGAGACCCAGCTGGCGGTGATCCTGGTGACCCTGTCGCGGGGCCTGCTCGACTTCATCTGGTCGATCCGCCAGATGAACTACACCCTGACCATCTTCGGGGCCGCGCCCGAGCGGGCCGAGGGCCTGCCCGATCCCGATCCGGTGGTGGTCGACGCCATCGGCCAGGCGGGAGCCCGGGTGCTGAACGGGGCGCTCAGCGC
>SDZP01000122.1 GCA_004144935.1 Caulobacteraceae bacterium
CCGACGGTCCCCTGGCCGGCGATGATGTCGAGGTCGTCGAAGGGCCAGACGATGGTCATGCCGCGGTCGGCGGCGATGCTCTCGGTGAGGGTCTCGCGGTTCTCCGTATAGCGGTCGTAGAGGATCACCTCGGCGCCATAGTCGCGGGTATTGGCGATCTTCATGGCCGGCGCGTCCTTCGGCATGACGATCACCGCCGGGGCCCCGACCATGCGGGCGGCCAGGGCCACGCCCTGGGCATGGTTGCCGCTGGAGCAGGCGACGACGCCCAGTCTTCGCTGCTCGTCGTTGAGGCGGGAGAGCTTGTTCATGGCGCCGCGGAACTTGAAGGCGCCGCCACGCTGCAGGGTCTCGGGCTTGAGCAGGACGCGGCCGCCGAGGCGGTCGTTGAGGGCGGGGCTCTCGATGACCGGGGTCGCCACGGCCAGACCCTCGATGGCGCGGGCGGCCGCTTCGATGTCGGCGAAGGTGACGGTCATGGGCGCTCCGTGCGTGGGCTGTGGCGGCTCTGACTAGCCCTTTGCGCCGATCCCTCAAAGACCGTAAGACCGGACATCCATTCGTTCCGGGGGCCGCATGCGCCAGTTCATCGTCGGAGCCGCTTTCGCCTGCGGCCTTGCCTTCGCCGGGATCGCCAACGCCGGCGAGGTGGGCGTCGGCATCGGGGCGCATGACGTCGACCTGTGGAAGCAGGAGTGCTGCTTCGAGAGCGGCCAGAACCTGGAGGTTCACTACCGGTCAGACCCGCTGAAGGTCGATCGCGGCCTGGGAATCTGGCGGCTGTGGGCGCTGGGCTCGGTCAACAGCGACGGCGGGACCAACTTCGTGGCCGGCGGCATCCAGCGGCGCTTCTGGGAGGACAAGAAGGTCTATGCCCAGCTGAGCGTCGGCCTGGGCGTGCATGACGGCCCGGACGAGGATTATCAGAAGACGCCCGACCGCATCTATTTCGGCTCGCCGGTGCTGATCGCCTCGGAAGCGGCGGCGGGGGTGAACCTGAACGACAACTGGTCGGGCGAGGTGGCCTATTTCCACATGAGCCACGCGGGCCTGGCCGGGGACCAGAACCCGGGGCTGGACGTGGTGTCGGTGCGGTTGATCCGGAAGTTCTAGGAAATCAGTGGTCGTTCGATCAAAAAATCAACCGCACAACCGAATCGTCCCAATTCTTCGCGCCGAATACTAACTTCCGAAAACGACACAAATTCTGACATCGTTCTTGCGATCCACAGGGGGTCATGCGCGAAGAGGCCCGGGACTGACTCAAGTCTTTCATGAGGTATTAACGATATATCGTTCACGTATACTGTAATTCCGATTCTCGATAAGCAGCATACTTCTTTTAAAAACGCCTTGTCGTACTCGGATTTCGACTTCTGATCTGTACCCAAAGTTCCGATAACAAATGCCCAGTCAAAGGTCTCGTTTTTGAGAGCCTTATCCGGAAATCTCGACTTCAGATACTTAGATTTTTGATCAGCTGTTCGGTCCGTAGCTACGCTGAGCAAGTAATCATTTTCCTCGATTCCGAGGTAAGATTTGTCATAAGCTAGAATACTTCGTAGAAATAAATCAAGCCCCCCTGCTCCGCACCCGACGTCAATCACAGATTTTACGTTCGAAGAGTAGTTTCGAAATAGGCTGGTGCTATGCGAGTAAACCCTGTCAGCATACTCTTTTGATGGCCAGCCTTCTCCAAGAGGGTAGCGCGCCAGATAAGAGTTATAAAAATCTTCCCTTGATTGCCAATCATCACTCATGGCTAACCCTGTTGCCAATGTCCGGGATTCTTTTCCACCTAACTAGGCCCCCATCAAGACGACCTTCGGAAACATAACCATACCAACGTCCTTCTAGAATAGAGCCGGCCGGATTAACTATCATAGTCCCAGAACCGGTGAGAGACATCGGCTTGTTGATGATGACATATATGAAAGAAACTATGCCGCCACGTGAGATATTTCCAGAAAGAGAATATGTGAACCTAGGATCCTTTCCGGATCCTTCAAATTTTGAAGTATCTATTTTAGTAATAGAAACGACGTCTTCAGCATAAAGAACCTCATTACCGTTATCTTCGATGAACCAGCTGCAGGTATAGCTACCTATTAGGCTCTGCCTATCATCAAAACTAGAAGAAAGCGTTTTTCTGAACTGTTTTACCAAAGGTAATACTATCGCCCCTATTACAGAGGCAACAATCGGTATCAAGCCGTATAGGATAATGTCTTTCATGAGCCCCCCTTCGGGCAGCACATGCCAATTTTGATTGAAATGCAAGATCGGCTTAAAGGTAGCTAAATCGGCAATCGAGGTTGGCTCTTTCGGCGTCGTAGGCACTCTCATCGCCTAAGCGTTAGAGCTTAACCTGAAATTCTCGCCCCGCTGTCGAAGCAGCGTAGTCTTGGCATGGTCGAAGAAACGGCCAGAACCCTGACTGACGACAGCGCCTTGCACACGATGGGAAGTCCGATGATGCCCAGAGGACGTCTCCTGCGTTTCGCGGAAGATGCCGGTAGCGGTCGGCGGCGACTACCGCGCCTGCTGCGCCCTGCATTCCAACCGCATGACCCTGGACGAACAGGTGATGGCGCGAGGCATCGCCATGCACTGCGGGTTCGCCGAGGCGGTGTTGACCGGCGGACTGGAATAGCGCCTTGCCCAGATGAGCGGCCGAGGCGCCATGTCGGCTTCCCGCTGGTGACATCCCGCCACACCCGCTAAAGGAGGCGTCGGTTCTCGGCGGGCGTTTGCATGGTCATCTCCGATCGGTTGTTCAATCGCCTGGTGCTGGGCGCGGTGGCGGTCGGCTTCGCGGCCGTGCTGCTGGCCGGCTTCATGCTGTTCGCGACCATTCAGCGGAACCAGGAGTTCAACCGCTGGGTCGACCACACCTATCAGGTCCAGGAGTCGCTGGCCGATTTCCGCATCCTGCTGGAGCGGGCGGAAACGGCGCGGCGGGGCTACATCCTGCGCCGCGACCAGCGCTTCCTGAGCTATTTCAGCAAGGCGACGACGGACCTGCCCAAGGCCCTGACCCGGACCGAGATGCTGACGCGGGACAATCCGGCGCAGCAGGCACGGCTGGCGGAAATCCGCCGGCTGTACGATCGCCAGATCGGCTTCATGCGCGAGTCCGAACGGCTGGTGACGGCCGGCGCCCTGCCGCTGGCGATCAACCGCTTCCGCAACGACGGCAGCATCGACAACATCAACGCCCTGCGCGCCCTGCTGGACGACGTGCGCCATGAGGAGCAGCGGCTGCTGGCCGAACGCACCCAAGGGCAGGCGGCGGGGCAGCGCAACCTGCTGGTGGTCATGGTGGTCTGCGGCCTGCTGGTGCTGCTGGTGGCCGGCGGCACGACCTTCATCATCTTCAACTACACCCGCGACATCACCACCAGCCGCAAGGCGCTGGCGCAGCTCAACGCCCATCTGGAAGACGCCGTCGAGGAGCGGACCGTCGACCTGCGCCGGGCCAATGACGAGATCCAGCGCTTCGCCTATATCGTCAGCCACGACCTGCGCTCGCCGCTGGTCAACATCATGGGCTTCACCGCCGAGCTGGAGGCGGCCGGCGGGCCGCTTGGCGAACTGGTCGACCGCATCGAGGCGGCGCATCCGGACCTCTTGACCGCCGACGCCCGCGACGCGGTGCGCACTGACCTGCCGGAGGCCACCGGCTTCATCCGCACCTCGACCCAGAAGATGGACCGGCTGATCAACGCCATCCTGCGGCTGTCGCGGGAAGGCCGCCGGGTGCTGACGCCGGAGCGGCTGGACATGACCGCCCTGGTCGAGGGCATCGCCGGGTCCCTGAAGCATCGCACCGAAGAGCTGGGCGCGACCATCACGGTGCAACCGCTGCCGGGGCTGACCAGCGACCGGGTGGCCATCGAGCAGATCCTCTCGAACCTGATCGAGAACGCGGTGAAGTACCTGAAGCCCGGCCGGGCGGGGCGCATCCACGTGCGCGGCCGGATGGAGGGCCCGCGCGCCGTCTTCGAGGTCGAGGACAACGGCCGGGGCATCGACCCCAAGGACCATGAGCGGGTCTTCGACCTGTTCCGCCGGGCCGGGACGCAGGACCAGCCGGGCGAAGGCATCGGCCTTGCGCACGTTCGCGCCCTCGCCTACCGGCTCGGGGGGATCATCTCCTGCGAGTCGGCCCTTGACCAGGGCGCCACCTTCCGGCTTTCCCTACCCTCTGTGACACTTCCTGAAAGAGGCGCAACGTGACCCAGCATGTCACCATCGTGATGATCGAGGACGACGAGGGCCACGCGCGCCTCATCGAGAAGAACATCCGCCGCGCCGGCATCAACAACCCGATCAAGCATTTCCTCGATGGCACCACCGCCGTCGACTACCTGGAGAACGCGCCGGAAGGGCCCGCCCACAACGGCCCGGCCCTGGTGCTGCTCGACCTCAACCTGCCGGACATGAGCGGCACCGACATCCTCAGCCGCATCAAGAGCGGCGACGGGGCGCTGAAGCGCACGCCGGTGGTGGTGCTGACCACGACCGACGACAAGGTCGAGATCCAGCGCTGCTACGACCTGGGCTGCAACGTCTACATCACCAAGCCGGTGAACTATGAGAGCTTCGCCCAGGCGATCCGCCAGCTGGGCCTGTTCCTGTCGGTGATCCAGGTGCCCGGGGACGAACCGACCCAGTGACCGGACCCCGCGTCCTCTACATCGACGACGACGAGGGGCTGCGCCTGCTCGCCCGCCGCACCCTGGAGCGGCGGGGCTACGCCGTGACCACGGCCAGTGACGGCGAGGCGGGCGTCGCCCTGGCGCTGGCCCAGGATTTCGACCTGATCGCCGTCGACCACTACATGCCCAGCCTCGATGGCCTGGCCACCCTCGGTCGCCTGAACGCCGAGGGGGTGCGGGCGCCGGTGGTCTATGTGACCGGCTCCGAGGAGAGCCGGGTGGCGGTGGCGGCGCTGAAGGCCGGGGCCGCCGACTATGTGGTCAAGACCATCGGCGAGGACTTCTTCGACCTGCTGGACAGCGCCTTCCGCGCGGCCCTGGAGACCGGCCAGCTGCGCCGCGCCCGGGACGAGGCGGAGGCGGCGCTGCAGGCCAGCAACGCGCGGCTGGAGACCCTGCTGCGGGAGGTCAACCACCGGGTGGCCAACAGCCTGCAGCTGGTCTCGGCCTTCGTCCACATGCAGGCGGCCAGCCTGGCCGATCCGGCCGCCAAGGCGGCCCTGGCCGACACCCAGCAACGCATCGCCGCCATCGGCCAGGTGCACCGCCGGCTCTACACCGCCGACGATGTCGAGGCGGTGGACCTGGAGGACTACCTGGGCGCCCTGGTCGAGGAGCTGACCGGCGCCTGGTCGACGCCGGCCGCCTGCCGGACCCTGAGCCTTCAGGTCGAGCCGGCGCGGCTGCAGACCGACAAGGCGGTGTCGCTGGGGGTGATCGTCAACGAACTGGTCTCCAACGCCTGCAAGTACGCCTATCCGGCCGACGGCCCGGGCGAGGTGCGCATCCGGCTGTCGCGGGAAGACGCTGCGCTGGTCCTGCGGGTCGAGGATGACGGTCCGGGCTTCGATCCCGCCGCCAAGGCGACCGGCACCGGGGTCGGGGGCCGCATCATCTCGGCCATGGCGGCGAGCTTGAAGAGCCGGCTCACCTACGAGCCGGGGTCGGGCGCGCGGGCGGTGCTGCGGATTCCCGTCTAGGCCCAGGCTCCCCGGCGCCGCTATCCTCCGGCCAACGAAAGAGGAAACCGACATGCGCCTGACCGCCCCCCGTATCGCTCCCGTCACCGACGCCGACCTGACCGACGACCAGAGGGCGGTGCTGACCCCGATGATCGGGGCCGGCCGGCCGGTGCTGAACATCTTCCGCACCCTGGCGCGCTCGCCGGCGGCGCTGAAGGGCTTCCTCGGCTGGGGCGAGTATGTGCTGTCGAAGAAAAACGACCTGCCGGCCCGTGAGCGGGAGATCGTCATCCTGCGCATCGGCTACCTGTGCAAGGCCGGCTACGAATGGACCCAGCATGTGCCGATCGGCATCCGGGCGGGCCTGACCGAGGACGAGGTGGCGCGGATCAAGGCCGGCGCCGACGCCGGCTGGAGCGAGGCCGACGCGGCCCTGATCCGGGCCAGCGACGAACTGCATGCCGACCAGTTCATCACCGACGCCACCTGGGCCGCGCTGAAGGCCCACTTCAGCGACAAGCAGTGCATGGACGTGGTGTTCAGCGCCGGCCAGTACACCCAGGTCTGCATGATGCTGAACAGCTTCGGCGTGCAGCTGGACGCCGGGCAGGCGCTGGACCCGGATCTGAAGGGCTTCTGACCGGACCGCTTGGCCGGAACACCGGTCTGTTGTTCTATCCCCGTTAACCATTTGGGGATGGGGCAGATGATGAAGGGCCGCAAGTACCAGTCGCTCGCGCGCGTGTTCCGTCCGGCGCGCCGGCTGCCGGCCTTTTCCTTCCCGCCGGAAGCCGACTTCGTGTTCGATGTCGGCGACCGCGCCTTTGAAGCGGGCCCATCTAGCCCGGTCACGCCGTTGCCGAACAGCGACCTGCTGGACGCCTATTCCAACGCCGTGGTCCGCGCCGTCGAGCACGTCGGCCCGTCGGTGGTGCGGGTGCAGCCCCTGACCAGCGACCGCAGCTTCGCCGGCGAGGGATCGGGCTTCGTGATCAGCCCCGAGGGCCTGATCCTGACCAACAGCCATGTGGTCCAGGGCTTCTCCCGCTTCGCCATCATCACCGCCGAGGGCCGGGCCCTCACCGCCCGCTGCGTCGGCGACGATCCGGACACCGACATCGCCCTCTTGAAGGTCGAGCAGAACGTCCGCCTGCCGCACGCCCGGCTGGGGGACTCCAAGACCCTGCGGCGGGGGCAGTTGATCATCGCCATCGGCGCCCCGCTGGGCTTCGAGGCGACGGTGACCACCGGCGTGGTCTCGGCGCTCGGCCGGTCCCTGCGCGGCGAGCGCGGGCGGCTGATCGAGGACCTGATCCAGACCGACGCGGCGCTGAACTACGGCAACAGCGGCGGGCCGCTGGTCAACAGCGCCGGCGAGGTGGTCGGCATCGCCACCGCCGTGATCTCCGGGGCGCAGGGCCTGTGTTTCGCGGTCGCCGCCAACACCGCCGGGTTCGTGATGGCCGAACTGCTGGCCCACGGACATGTGCGGCGCGGCTCGATCGGCGTCGTCGCCCAGCAGACTCCGGTGCCGCCCGCCATGGCCCGCGCCGCCGGCGTCACCCAGGCCTATGCCGTCTGGGTCGCCGCCGTGGAGAGCCACGGTCCCGCCGCCAAGGCCGGCCTTGCCGAGGGCGATCTGCTGATCGCCGCCGACGGCCGGCCGCTGACCGGCCTCGACGACCTGCTGCGGGTGCTCGGTCCCGGCAGCATCGACCAGTCGATCAGCTTCGACCTGATCCGCGCCGGCAAGAGGATGAACGTCAAGATCACCCCCAAGGCCCGCAAGAAGGGCGGCTGACTCCAGAAACTTGGAGCCACCAATTCTCTGCCGTTTGGTTGATCGCCGATCTGCGACATGCGAGGGGCGGCTCCTCAATATGGGGAGTGGCGCATGTCCGAGTATCCGACCGACATCTACATTGCCGACCTGAGTCCCGAGGACGGCTTTACCGTCCGGGGAGTCCGCTCGGGCGACCTCCTCGGGCAGGGCGCCGCGGGGATCGGCGACATCAACGGCGACGGCATCGACGACTTCATGGTCGGCGCCCTGTTCGCCGACGTCAACGGCGGCGACTCCGGGGCGGCCTATGTCGTGTTCGGCACGACGGCCGGCTTTCCCACGGTCCTCGACCTGCTCAGCCTGGACGGGACCAACGGCTTCCGCGTCGCCGGCCCGGGGGGTTCGGCGAGCGGCTATGCCGGGCTCGGCGCGGATGTGAACGGGGATGGCTTCATCGACCTGATCGTCTCCGCTCCCAACATGGGCCCCGCCAGCCGCGGCGGCGCCTACATCATCTATGGCCACGAGGGCCCGTTCGCCGCTTCCATCAACCTCTCGACGCCGGTCGAGGGTGTCTCCAGCCGCATCCTCAATCACAACAGCAGCGAACTGATGGGGCTGGCGACCAGCTCGGTCGGCGACATCAATGGCGACGGGATCGAAGACTTCGCCCTGGCGACGGACCGGGCGAACCACGGCATCGGCTCCAACGCCGGGGCGGCCTACGTCATCTTCGGCAACGCCGACGGCCTGCCGGTGGACTTCAGCCTGTCGCAGATCAATGGAACCAACGGCTTCGAGATCACCGGCCAACTGGCCGGCTGGCAACTGGGGCGCAGCATCGCCTCGGCCGGCGACCTCAATGGCGACGGCACGGATGACCTGGTCATCGGCGCCCCCGGCTATGATAATTCCGGCAACGACAATGCCGGTGCGGCCTTCGTCATCTACGGCCGCAGCACCTTCGGGGCGGCGGTGAACGTCGGCGCCCTGGACGGGACAACCGGCTTCCGGATCAGCGGCGAATCGGTCGACAGCCGCCTGGGATATTCCGTCAGCGCGGCCGGGGACTTTGACGGCGACGGGCATGCCGACCTGATCCTCGGCGGCCGGGGCAAGGCCTTCCTCGTATTCGGCGCCGCGACCGGGCCGACCGAGATCAACTTCAGCACCGGCGCCGGCGCCCATTGGGTGATGCGGCTGGATTACCCGGCCTCCACCTCGCTGCTGACCGTCGATGGCGGCTTCGATTTCAACGCGGACGGCCGCAGCGACATCCTGGTCGGCGGCGCGGGTATCGATAACAACCGTGGCGCCCTGTACATGGTCTTTGGCGGCGCCCACGATGCCGCCCTGCGCCTGAACGAAGCGGCCGCCGCCAACGGCGTCACCATCCACGGCGCCTTCACCTCGACCTCCTTCACCGACACCATCAGCGAGCTGGGCGACATCAACGGCGACGGAGTCGAGGACTTCTTCATCGGCTCCAAGGGCGACGACGTCAACGGAACCGACGCCGGGGCCGGCTACATCATCTACGGCCGGCCAGTGGTCTATGACCTGGTGGGGCTGGCGAGCGACGACCAGTTGAGCGGCGGCTTCGGCAGCGACAGCCTGTCGGGCATGGGCGGCATGGACGTGCTGCGGGGCCTGGGCGGCGACGACATGCTCGATGGCGGCACGGGCAACGATTATCTCTACGGCGGGGCCGGGGCGGACGACCTGGTG
>SDZP01000523.1 GCA_004144935.1 Caulobacteraceae bacterium
TCCATGGCCAGGCCCTTGGTCAGCAGCCGCACCGCCCCCTTGGAGGCGTTGTAGCAGACCGCCCCCGCCGACCCGACCAGGCCGGCGATCGACGAGAGATTGATCACCGAGGTCCCGCCGCTCCATTTGCCGGCCCGTTCGGCCAGCAGCGGGATGGCGGCCTTGCAGCCGAGGAACACCCCCTCGACGTTGACCGCATGCACCCGCCGCCAGTCTTCCAGGCTGGTCTGGGTCAGGGGTTTCATCAGGAACAGCCCGGCGTTGTTGACCAGGATGTCCAGCCCGCCGGCCTCCTCGCGGGCGAAGGTCATGGCCTTCTCCCAACCGGTCTCGTCGGTGACATCCTGGGCCAGCGCCAGGCCGCCGATGTCGGCCGCCAGGTCTTCCGGCGCGGTCAGGTCGCTGCAGATCACCCTCGCGCCCGCCGCCGCCAGGGCCCGGGCGGTGGCCGCCCCGATGCCTCTCCCGGCGCCCGTCACCATCGCCACCCGTCCGGCCAGATCACCCATTCCGCGTCTCCCTCTTTGTGTTTCGCTGTTTTATAGCAGGCCTGCTCAGCCAAGGCCCTCCTCGTGTCCGACCCCATCGCCGCCGCCCTGCAGACCTACGTCGACACCGGCGCAATGGCCGGCGCCGCGACCCTGATCTGGCGACGCGGCCGGGAGCTGCAGACCTGCGCGGTCGGCTGGGCCGACATCGCCGCAGGCCGGCCGATGGCCCGCGACACGCTGTTCCGCATCGCCTCGATGAGCAAGCCCGTGACCTCCGTCGCCGCCATGACCCTGCTGCAGGACGGTCTCTTCTCTCTCGACGACCCGATCACCACCGTGGCGCCGGAATTCGCCGACATGCGTGTGGTCCGCGACCCGAGCGGCCCGCTGGATGATACCGACCCGGCGGCGCGCTCGATCACCTTCGGCGACCTCCTCACCCACCGCAGCGGCCTGACCTACGGCGGCCTGCATCCGGGGCCCCTGGCGGACGCCTATGCGGCGGCCCTGGGCGGCGACATCGACAGCCCTGTGGCGCCGGACGCCTGGATCGCCGGCCTCGCCGCCCTGCCCCTGATCGACCAGCCGGGCGCGGCCTTCCACTACGGCCACTCCACCGACCTGTTGGGCCAGCTGCTGGCCCGCATCGAGGGTGTCCCGCTGGGCCAGGTCCTGGCCCGCCGGGTGTTCGCGCCCCTGGGCATGACCGACACCGGCTTTCTCGTACCGCCGGACCAGCGCCACCGCCGCGCCAGTCTCTACGGCTTCAGCGCCGCCGGCGTCATCGAGCCGCGCCAGACCGCCTCGGCCGGCTCCAGCCTGCCGGAACGGCCGGACGACATGGCCTATGAGTCCGGCGGCCAGGGCCTGTGGTCGACGCTCGACGACTACCTCGCCTTCGCCCGCCTGTTCGTCGAGGGCGGCGGCCCGCTGCTGCAGCCGCATGCCTATGAGTTGATGGTCCGCAACCGTCTGACCGAGCCGCAGCGCCAGGCGGCGACGATGATGGGGATGCCGGTCTTCCTGCCGGGCCACGGCTTTGGCCTCGGCCTCGCCACGGTGCTCGACCCGGCCACCGCCTCCTATACGCGCGGCAAGGGCGGGGTCGGCACGGTCAGCTGGCCGGGCGCCCTCGGCGGCTGGTGGCAGGCCGACCCGACCGATGGCTCGGTGATGATCTTCCTGGCCCACAACGTCCTCGATCTCGATCTGGCCGACCAGGGCATCGGGCTGGGCGTCTACGGCGCCATCGGCGACTTCCACAGCCTCGGAACGCAGCTCAAGGCCTGAAGCGATTGCGTCGACTCCCTGACGGTCCGATAAGGCCGCCCGATGGTCACCGGCCCCCACCCGCTCAACCGCCCGATCTGGAACGCGCTCAAACTGGCCCAGCGCCAACATGCCGTCGCCCGTGGCCCGGCGGTTCGCTTCGATCCGGCCTTCGGCATGTTCGCCGCCATCCCCGACGTTTCGCCCGAAAGCCTCGCCGGGCC
>SDZP01000524.1 GCA_004144935.1 Caulobacteraceae bacterium
CCAGATGCGCATGGCGTACAGCGGCGCCCCGTTCAGCCCGACCTGCGCCACCCCCGGGATGGTCGACAGCCGCTCGACCAGATAGCGGTCGGCATAGTCGGCCATCTCGATCGGCGTCTGCGTCGTCGAGGTCATGTTCAGGATCATGATCGGCGAGGAGTCGGCGTTCGCCTTGGCGATCTGCGGCGGATCGGCCTGGTCGGGCAGCTGGGCGGTGACCCGGGAAACGGCGTCGCGCACGTCGTTGGCGGCCGTCTCCAGGTTGGTGTCCAGCGTGAAGGTGATGTTGACCCGGCTGACGCCGTCGCGGCTGGAGCTGTTGACCCGGTCGATGCCCTGCACGCCGCTGACCTGGCGCTCGATCACCTGGGTGATCCGTTCCTCGATGACCTCGGCCGAGGCGCCGCGATAGTTGGTCGAGATCGAGACGATCGGCGGGTCGACGTTGGGAAGCTCGCGGATCGGCAGGGCGGTGAAGGCCGCCAGGCCGATGACGCAGAGGATGATGGCGGCGACGGCGGCGAAGATCGGCCGGCGGACGGAAAGGTCCGAGAGCATCAGTTCTTGCCCTTCGGCGCGCCGCCCTTGCCGTCAGGCCCGCCCTTGCCCTGGGGTCCGCCCTTGCCGGGCAGCCGCACCTGCTGGCCGTCCTGCAGGCGGTTGAGACCGTCGGCCACCAGCTTGTCGCCCACCTTCACCCCCTCTCGCAGTTCGACGAAGCCGCCCTCGCTGGCGCCCGGGGTGACAAGCACCTTGCGGGCCACGCTGCCTTCGCCGCGCGGTGTAATGACGAACACGAAGGCCTGGTCGCCGACATACTGGATGGCGCTCTCCGGAACGGCCAGCGCGTCGCGCTGCCCGTGCGAGACGTTCACCCGCATCATCATGCCGGGCTTGATGCTGCCGCCGCTGTTGGAGAATTCGGCCCGGGCGGTGATGGCGCGGGTGGCGGTGTCGATGCGGGTGTCGACCTGGGCGATGCGGCCGGTGAAGGTCTGGTCGGGATAGGCGTCCGGCGTCGCCACGATCGGCGAGCCGGGGCGCAGCACGCCCAGGTAGCGGTCAGGGACGTCGAAATCGACCCGGATGAGGCCCAGGTCATCGAGGCTGACGATCGGCGACCCGGGGCTGATCAGCGCGCCCGGCGCGATGTCGCTCAGCCCGACGACGCCGGCGAACGGCGCCCGGATCACCCGGTCGCCCTTGCGAGCCCGGGCGGCCCCGGTGCTGGCCCGCGCCGTCTCCAGCTCGGCCAGGTACTGTTCGGCGGTCGCCCTGGGCGCGATGCCCTTGTCGGCCAGGGTTTTCCAGCGGGCGTAGGCCCGTTCGGCCTGGTTCTCGCGCGCCTGCGCCTCGGCGACGCCGGCGTCCTGCTCGGTGGCCTTCAGGGTGACCAGGATCTGGCCGCGCGACACCGCCTGGCCATCGCGGAAGTGCACGGCGGTGACCAGCTCGGCGGTGTCGGAGGTGATGGTCACCGACTGGCGACCCTTGGCCACGCCCAGCACGGAGATCCGATCGGCGAAGGGGCGGCTGACCACCACCACCTGCGCCACATTGGCGGCCCGGCCGCCGGCCCCGCCCGCGCCCTTGCCCTTGGCCTCGCCGCCGGTCGCCAGTTTCAGGCCGCCAAGGACCACCATCAGCAGCAGGACCGCGCCGGCTGCGATCAGAAAGAAATGACGACGGACCACAAAACACTCCCGGTGCGCTCGAACGATCGAGCGGTCGTTGAACGCGCTATCTGGATCAAGGGCTGCGTCTGTAAAGCGGCTTCCCGTTCCCGACGCGTGTCAGCCTGTTGCAACGCTGAAACAAACGGCATCGCAATGCCCGTGCGCCGCCGGTTTTTCAACGTCGCGCGGCAAAACGGCTGCAACAAATTTCTCACGAAAAAGGCGCCCGTCCGCCTGGACAGGCGCCTTCACCGGACTTGATCACCGACCGCGGCTCGCCCGGCTACGACGCCTAGG
>SDZP01000525.1 GCA_004144935.1 Caulobacteraceae bacterium
TCGAGAACCAGTATTTCACCTCGCCCCTCGTGGCGGAGGCCATCGCCCAGCGGCTCGACGACGCCGACGGCCCGGAGGTGATCCTGGTGTCGACCCGGCATTCGCCCAGCTGGTTCGACCAGATGACCATGGACAAGACGCGTTCCGCCTTTCTCAAGCGGCTGGAGGACGCGGACCGGCATGGACGATTCCGCGCCTATAGTCCGGTCACCCGCAACGACCGGATCATCATCGTCCACGCCAAGCTCGCGGTTGTCGATGACCGGTTCATCCGCGTCGGGTCCAGCAACGTCAACAACCGCTCCCAGGGGTTCGACAGCGAATGCGACCTGACGCTGGATGGCGGGTCCATCACCGATGCGGCGGGCCGGTCGTGCGTCGGCGTGTTCCGCAACCGGTTGATCGCACACTGGCTGGGGTGCGACGAGACGGAGGTCGATCAGGCCGTCAAGGCCCAGGGCGGGATCGCCGCCGGCATCGAACATCTGCGGGACAGGGGACTGGACCGGCTGCGTCCGCTTCGGTCACGCCCTCATGGGGCATTCTCCCGGTTCGTCGCCACCCACCACCTGGGCGATCCGATCTCGGCGGCCGACAGCCTGCGCCCCTGGCGTCGGCCCGCGCAGATGCGGCACAAGCTGGCCGCTGCGGCGCATCGGCTGATCCGTGCGGACCTGCCGGCGCCGGAGGTGCCGCTTGGCGGCCCTGTCGAACCGGGCCGCGCGCGGGACTAGTCGGCGCAAGCGAAACCGGTCGGCTCCGGTTTTTCGGGCTCGCGCCCGGGAGCGCCTTCGCCAACTGCGCCGGCGCCCCTCTCGATCGGGACGGGGGACGGCGTCGGGCGCGAATAGCAGGGCCGTCCCCGACGACCTGGGGCCGGCTCTCGTGGCCGACAGTTGACGGCTGACGGGAACGATCACGTCCCGTGGCGCTCGGGTGGTCTGCTTCGCAGGGCCGCACTGGCGGGGGCCGGCTCCGGCCCGGGTTCGAGTTCGCCTGACCCGCGCGGACCGCGGCGTTGAACCGGCGCGTAGCGCCCTCGCGCCCGCGGCGCTGGCTCCCCGTTGGGGAGACTAAAGGGGAGTCGGCGGCTGGGTCTGGGTTTCGAACGCGTCCAGCCAATCCAGACGGAGGCGCTGGAGCCGGATCGCCAGCTCATTTCCCGTGTGTTCGACGACGTCCAGGCCGGTCCGGGTCTCGAGCTTTGTCAGTTCGGTCTGGATCGCAGCCCGCATCCGGCGGACGATGTCCTCACGCTCAGCCTGGGGGGCCGTGGCCCAAAGCCCCGCCCGCAGGCGGAACGGGTCCGCCCCGATCGCGCAGGCGGTCTCGCCGTCCAGCGTCCAGGCGGACAGGGCGGCCTCACCGTCCAGGGTCAGAGACAGGAGGCGGGTGCCCCGTTTGGTGGCGCTGGCCTCCATGGCGATCAGGCCGGCGCGCGCGAGGCGCGCGATCGCGGGATAGACGGCGCCGGCGCTCCCGCTCCAGCTGGAGGACGGGGAGGTCTCGAAGGCGCGCCGGACCTTGAAGCGTGTGCGGTGACCCCGGCGTCCGATCTCGGTGAGCACCGCGCCCTCCAGCTCGGACAGCCTGGGCGTCTCCGCACCGGTCATTGCCAAACCCCGCGAAGTTCAATAGTACGTTTCGTATTATTTTGAGGGGCGTTCATGAGGGTTCCATTGGTTTTCCGTCGCCGGGGTCTGGCCGCCACGATCGTCTCTAGCGTGATTTGGGCGTCAGGGGCGCAGGCCGTCCCGCAGACGCCCCCGACGGCCGCCGTGCGTCCGACCGAAGGCGAGATCGAGCTGTTCCAGTCCGAGGCCAGGGTGCTGGTCATGATGCAGATCGGCGAGGGCGAGCTGGCGCCCATGGTGTTCGACACCGGGTCAGACGGGCATTCGATCGACCAGAGCCTGGTGGCCCGTCACCAACTCGCCCAGGTGGGCGAGGTGATCGCCGTCGACGGCTCCA
>SDZP01000526.1 GCA_004144935.1 Caulobacteraceae bacterium
CTGGGCCATCAACTATGTGGTCGCCGACGGCAAGATGCGGGCCCTGTTCACCATGCTGTTCGGGGCCAGCATGATCCTCATCGCCGACCGCGCCGAGGGTCAGCGGCCGGGGCCCGCCGGAATCCACTACCGCCGCATCGCCTGGCTGTTCCTGTTCGGCATGCTGCACGCCTATCTGCTGTTCTTCGGCGACATCCTGGTCTGCTACGCCCTGGCCGGGGCGGTGGTCTTCCTGTTCCGCAAGTGGTCGCCCCGGGTGCTCATCGCGGTCGGCGATGAGGATCATGCTGGCCCCGAACAGCATGGTGAACAGGGCCCGCATCTTGCCGTCGGCGACCACATAGTTGATGGCCCAGGCCCAGAGGTTCGCGCCCTCATGGCCGCCGTAGTAGGTCGGCGTGATGTAGGCGAAGGTCGGCAGGCCCATGCCGACGATGTTCATCAGAAGGATGCCGAGCACGGCGAAGCCGCGCACGGCGTCGATGGAAACGTGGCGATCCCCGTTGGTCATTCCGACCCTCCCCAGAGCGAGGGGAGGGTGGACCCATCGACGGCGGCGTCAAGGTCCCGCGTCGCGGCCGATGGTGTCAGGCTCCGAGAATCCAGCCTTCCTCGGTCTCGACGATGGTGACCTCGGCCTCGTCCGCCGCCTTGGGCGGCGCGAAGACCTCGCCCAGCTTGCCGGCCTCGTCGAGGCGCAGGAAGTGTTCGCACAGGGCGCGGACCTGGGCGCGGTCGACGATCTCGCCGGTCTCCGGGCGCACGTCGCCCAGGGCCGGATAGATTTCGGCAAACAGCACCTCGATGTCGGCGACATCGGCGTCCTTCAGAGTCTTCCAGCCGGTCTCGAACGGCCAGACCAGGGCCTTGTCGCCGAGTTCGGCCTTCAGGGTCCGCACAACCGGGATGCCGACGATGGCCTGGCTGCCGACGGTGCCATTGCCAAAGATCTGCCAGACGCTCTTGGCCCCGGCCTTGCCCTTGCCTTGCGTAGCGATCTCGGCGGCGCGCAGCACCGGCGGCAGGTCGGCCGTGTGCTCCGGCTTGGTCGATTGCAGCCAGGTCTGGGCGTCCTTGGCCGGGCAGCCCCAGAAGGGCTTGGCCTGGTCGGTCATCAGCCGGTTGGCCTTGTTGGCCACGGCGAAGCGGTTGTTCAGGTTGGTGGGCTTGTCGACGACGTTGTCGGCCAGGAACTTCCACATGCCCGACCAGTCGGCGGACTTGAGGCCCAGCTTGGCCGCCGTGCCGCGCGGGTAGCCGAGCGGGAAGTCGAAGCCGACCAGCACGCGCTCGCCGCGCCGGCGCAGGTCGCCGATCACCTCGCGAAGGGTGGCCAGGGCGGCGGCGCGGGTGGCCGGATTGTGGGCCTCGAAGGTCGGGCGGAAGCGGGCGTCGCGCTTGTTGACCCCGATCCAGATGGAGTCGCGGCCCGTCTTCGGCGTGGAAGACGCGCTCCAGTCGACCATCACAAAGGCGTCGAACAGGCGCGCCACAGTCACTCTCCAGCTTCAGAAAACCCAAATCAGGCGGGGCTTGTAGGCCATGGGGGCCTCGCCGGGAAGGCAATTGGTTGATCTGTCATACGAGCATGCTACGGCCCCCTCCGTACAAGGAAGGATGTCCCGATGAGGCTCGCCGCCCCGTTCTCCGCCATCGTGGCGCTCTGCCTGCTGGTCTCCGCCTGCGGTCCCGGGCCGGACAAGATCAACAAGGTCGAGACCCTGCCGCCGCTGTCGGGGGCCACCTTCACGACCACCGGCTCGATCTCGGCCGTGACCCTGGAGAGCGCCACCATCGACCATGAGGCCGTGCCGCAGGCCGGGCTGGCGGCGGGGCGCACCACCTTCCGGGCGTTCGCCGACGTGATGGCGACGGCGCCGGCGACACCGGGCGCGCGGGTGGCCCTGAGCTTTCGCAAGCAGGGCGATGGCTGGGCGCTGACCGAGTTGAAAGGCCGCGACTGA
>SDZP01000527.1 GCA_004144935.1 Caulobacteraceae bacterium
GTGGTGTTCCTGAAGGCGACCCTGGTCCGTGACCGGGCCGACGCCGACCGGGTGACCAAGGACATCGCCTCCGGCCTGACCACCCTCGGGTTCGGGCGTGACCGTCGCTACACGCGCCTTCAGGGGCTTCACCCTGCCCCTGACGCTGGCGCTGGCCTTCGCCATCATGAGCACGGCGGCGGGCCTGACCGGGCTGGTCACCGTCAAGGCCAAGGCGGCGCGCCAGAAGGACGCCGACCTCTTCGCCCTGATCACCCTGGAGTCGGCGACCCAGGCGGCGCTGGCGACCCTGGAGAAGGATGGCGCCCCGCAGATCCCGCGCTGGGAGAAGACCGAACGGCTCAATAACCGCCAGGTCGAGCTGACCTTCCTCACGGTCGCCTACAAGCCCGACGCCGGCCAGGACCCCGCCTCCGATCTGGCCGCCGCCGTCGTCCAGCAGGACCTGCGAGCCCGGGTCGTGCGCGCCCTGGCCAGCCCCGATCCCAAGATCGCTCGCGCCAGCTTCAACCGTTTCGGCGAGTTCCTGAATGCCGCCGAGACCTCGCCGTCCGAAGAGGACTGCCTGCGCGCCCTGCTGACCTTCGGCCGGCAGATCCCCGATCCGGAGCCCCTGCCTCCCGCCACCGCCCTGTCGCCTGAAATCCTTCCGCTCGCCCCCGGCGATGTGGTCGAGGTGCGCGCCGCCATCCGCTCCGACCGCTACAGCGACATCCTCTGGCAACGGGTCCGCTACACCGGCGCCCCTGGCCAGCCCTGGCACATCCACGACTGGCGCCGCCTGCGCCTGGCCCCCGGCGCCGTGCTTTGCCAACCGCCGCGCCCCTGAGCACCCCTGTCCTCGCCATCGCCGCCCTGGCGCTGGGCAGCCTGGCCGCCATCTTCGGCCTCTCCTGGCCTGCCCGGCCGCGGCTGACGGGAACCAGGCGCCGGACCCTGTGGATCGCTGTCGCCCTGGTCGTCGCCTTCGCGGTCCTGACGGCGTTTGGCCGCTGGTCCCTGCTGCCGGCCGGCGCGGTGCTGATCTTCCTGGCGCTGACCGATCTTCGGCGCTTCTCCCTGCCGCTGACGGGCCTCGCCCTGCTTGGCCTGGCCGTGGCGCTGGACCTTGCCTTGCATCCGCAGACCGCCTGGCATCGGCTGCTGACCGGCGGCGTCGCCCTGCTGGCCTTTCTGGCCCTGCGCCAACTGTCCGGCAAGCCGGCGAAGCTGGGCTTCGGCGACGTCCTGCTGGCCGGTCTCGCCGCCGGCCTGATCGGCTGGCGCCTGGCGCCCCTCGCCTTCGCCCTGGCCGCCCTCGCGCCGCTGGCCCTGCAGCGCCTGACCGGCCGCGCCGGGCCCGTCCCCTTCGGCTTCTGGCTGTCCTTTGCGACCCTGATCGCGGCCGCCGCCGGACCTTGATGACTATGCCCAGCCCTATCGAGCCGCGCCGTTGTCCGGCACGAGCCACGTTCCGCGCCTGAATGATGGACAGCGTCGATGATTCCGCCAAAAGGTCGGGCGTGACGCCCCTCCGCTACCGCCTGCGCCTCGCGCCCGCCCTCGCCGCCGGAACCTTCGCCGGCGACCTGAGCGTCGACCTGGCCGTGGATGCGTCAGACGCGACGCTGACCCTCGACACCCTCGATCTGGACATCGAGGCGGCCTGGATCGATGGCGCGCCCGCCGACTGGCGACAGGACGGCGAAAAGCTGGTGGTGACCCCGCCGGCCCTGCTCGGCGACACCGCCGTCCTGCGCCTGACCTACGCCGGCCGGCTGTCCGACACGCCGCGCGGCCTCTACCGGGGCGAGGGCTTCGTCGCCAGCCAGCTGCAGCCGGACCACGCCCGCCGCGTCTTTCCCTGTGTCGACGCCCCTGCTTTCCGCGCCGTGCTGGACCTCAGCGTCACCGTCCCGGACGGCTGGATCGCGATCTCGAACGCCGCCGTCGCAGGCAACCGGGACGGCGGCGTTCGAGAT
>SDZP01000123.1 GCA_004144935.1 Caulobacteraceae bacterium
CCGGCCTTGCGGGCTTCGGCGTTACGCGCGTCGGCCGCCTGCTTGCGTTGCTCGGCGGCGGCGGCCGCATTCTGCGCCTTGGCAGCGTTCTGCTTGGCGAGGGCCGCCTGACGCGCCGCCGCGTTGCGGGCTTCGGCCGCCTTCCGCGCCTCGGCGTTGCGGGCCTCGGCGACCTGTTTGCGCTGTTCGGCGGCGGCGGCTGCATTCTGAGCCTTGGCCTCATTCTGCTTGGCCAGCGCCGCCTGGCGGGCGGCGGCGTTGCGCGCTTCGGCCGCCTTCCGGGCCTCGGCGTTCCGAGCCTCGGCGGCCTGCTTGCGCTGCTGAGCGACCGTCGCCGCGTTCTGCGCCTTGGCCTCGTTCTGCTTGGCAAGGGCCGCCTGACGCGCCGCCGCATTGCGGGCTTCAGCCGCCTTGCGCGCTTCGGCGTTGCGGCTATCGGCGGCCGCGCGAGCGTCGGCCTGCGCCTTGGCCCGGTCAGCCGCAGCCTTCTCGGCCGCCTGTTGCTGGGCCCGTTCGGCGTCATTGCGACGGTCCGGACGATCACCACGGCCGCCGCGATCGCCGCGATCGTCGCCACGCGGCGGCACGATCACCGGCGGCGGCTGGCCGCCATCGCGACGGTCGTCGAAGCGGTCGCCCCGGTCGCCCCGGCCATCCCAACGGCCGTCGTTGCGATCCTGGCGGTCGTCGCGGCGGTCATCGATGCGGTCCTGGCGGGCCTCGGCCTGACGGCGGGCGGCCTCGGCCAGTTGCTCACGGCGACGCCAGTCAGCGGCGGCCACCTGCTTGCGCTGGGCCTGGGCCTGGGCGCGCCTCAGGTCGCGAGCCCGGGCCAGATAGCGGCCGGCGTAGTCCCGCCGGCCATAGGCGGCGTCCCGGTCGAGGCGGCGGCCGCCCGAGTCGTACAGCACCACCAGCTGGCCGCCATCGTAGGCGTAGCCGTAATCGGGATCGCGGACGAAGTAGGGCTGGTCCTCGCCCTGGCGGTAGTAGTACCAGCGCTCCTCACCGCCCGCGAGGCGCTCGAGATAGCGACGGCCGCCATTCTCCTCCTCCCAGTAGGCCGGTTCGGAGTCGCCGTAGTCGTAGGCGTAGTCGGGCGCGTCGTCGCCGTAGTCGCGGTCGACCTCCTGCACGTCTGACCAGTAGTCGCGCTTCACGGCCGGCGCGGCGGCCGGGGCCAAGGCGGCGGGGGCGGCCGCGGGCAGCGCCTCCACGGCCGGGGCGATATCGTCGGCCTCGGCGATGACCACGCTGTCGGTGGCGGGAACCTCGGCCTTGGGGGCGACGGGCTGCTGGTTGCAGGCGGCCAGGGCGAGGGCGGAAAAGGCGGCGGAAACCAGCAGGACGGGCCTGAGCATGAGGTATCTCCTTTGCAGGGGGCCAGTCTGAACGTGCAGATGGCCCACTCGGCTCCCGGCGCACTTGCCGAGGGCCTGTTGATGCATCATGTGACAGCCCGCGCCTGAACCTCGCCTGAATTCGAAGGACACCCCCATGTCATCCGATCCTGTCGTCATCGCCTCCTTCGCCCGCACCCCGATGGGGGGCTTCCAGGGCGTGCTGTCGGGGGTGAAGGCCACCGAGCTTGGCGCGGTCGCGGTCAAGGCGGCGCTGGAGCGGGCGGGCATCAGCGGCGACCAGGTCGAGCAGATCATCATGGGCTGCGTCCTGCCCGCCGGCCTCGGCCAGGCCCCCGCCCGCCAGGCGGGTCTCGGCGCCGGCCTGTCGCTGGGCGTCGAAGCCACCACGGTGAACAAGATGTGCGGCAGCGGCATGCAGGCGGCGATCATGGCCCACGACGCCCTGGCGGCCGGCAGCGCCGACATCATCGTCGCCGGCGGCATGGAGAGCATGTCTGGCGCGCCCTACCTGCTGACCAAGCATCGGGGCGGCGCCCGCATCGGTCACGACACGATCAAGGACAGCATGTACCTGGACGGGCTGGAGGACGCCTACACCCCCGGCAAGCTCATGGGCGCCTTCGCCGAGGACTCGGCGCGCAGCTACCAGTTCACGCGGCAGGACCAGGACGACTACGCCATCGAGAGCCTGACCCGGGCCAAGCACGCCATCGAAAGCGGCGCGTTCGAGGCCGAGATCACCCCGGTCGAGGTCAAGACCCGCAAGGGCGTCGAGACGGTCAGCCAGGACGAGCAGCCGCCCAAGGGCGACGCCGCCAAGATCCCGACCCTGAAGCCCGCCTTCGCCGCCGACGGCACCATCACCGCCGCCAACGCCAGCTCGATCAGCGACGGGGCCGCCGCCCTGGTGCTGACCCGCCAGTCGGTGGCCGAGCGCCTGGGCATGCCGATCGTGGCGCGCATCGTCGCCCACGCGGCCCACGCCCATGAGCCGGCCCTGTTCACCACTGCCCCGGTGCCGGCCATGCAGAAGGCGCTGAAGAAGGCCGGCTGGAGCGTCGAGGACGTCGACCTGTTCGAAGTCAACGAGGCCTTCGCCGTGGTCGCCATGATCGCCCAGCGGGAACTGGGCATCCCGCGCGACAAGCTCAACGTCAACGGCGGCGCCACCGCGCTGGGTCACCCCATCGGCGCGTCCGGCGCCCGCATCCTGGCCACGCTGCTCAGCGCCCTGCAGGCGCGCGGCGGCAAGCGCGGCCTGGCCAGCCTGTGCATCGGCGGCGGCGAGGCCACCGCCATGGCAGTGGAACTGGTCTAGCCTTCTAGCACGCGGACCCGTTGCCCTCGCATTCCGCTCCTCCCGGCATTAGCCGGGATGAGCGGATGGATTAGGAGTGATCTGAAGGTCCAGCCGCCCTAGCGCGCCGCGCCGGCCTTCTGGGCGGCGTCGATGACGTTCATGATCTGGCCGCCGGGCATCACCACGTCGCCGCCGCGCTGGCCGGCCGGACAGGGGCCGATGTAGCTGGCGTCGATCTTCATATCGATCACGCCATTGGCCGCCGCCTGGGTGGCGCCCTCGGTCTTGACGGTCACCAGCACCGTGAAGTTGCGGGTGAAATCGCCCTTGGCCGCGCCCGAGGAGGTCGTCTCGCCGCCCATCGAGGTGCGGCAGACGGTGTAGAAGGTCCAGGTGCCGTCGGGCTGTCTGTCGTATTCCCGCTTCGAGCAGTCCTGGGCGGCGGCGGCCGGATTGACCCAGGACACCGCCTCGGCCGACCTGGCGTCGACGCACATCTTCATGGCCATGGCCCGCCCGCCGACGGTGTTCTTGTATTCCCACTGGCCGTAGGTCTGCTTCGGCGGTCCCGGGGGCGCCTTGACCTTGGCGGCGGCGGCCGGCCTGGAGTCGTCGCCGGCCACGTCGGCCTTGTCGGCTCCCTTGTCGCAGGCGGTCAGGGCCAGAAGGCCGATCAGCGAAACACCGGCAAGTACAGCGCGCATCGATTTTTTCCCGGGCAGATGACTTTCAGCGACGATAACGGGGATCGGACGGCCGCGCGAGGCGCTATATTCGCATGATGGCTAACGTCACCGACAACCCCGCCGCCGGCCGCTTCGAATTGATCGAGGAGGGCCACACCGCCTATGCCGACTACCGCCGCGAGGGCGGCCGGCTGTATATCGACTATGTGTTTTCGCCGGTCCCGTTGCGCGGCAAGGGCACGAGCGACCGGCTGATGCGCGGCGTCCAGGCCGACGCCCGCGAGAAGGGCGAGGAGATCGTGCCGATCTGCGGCTATGCCGCCACTTGGCTGCGACGCCATCCGTGACGTGCCCGGCTTGATGAAACGGGCAGGGGCCGCGCTGATCGTGATGCTGGCGGCGGGACCGGCGCTGGCCGCCAACCCGCCGGCGGTCAAGCCCAGGCCCGCGCCTCACGCCGGTCCCGCGCTGCTGGACAGCTGGACGCCGGCGCAGATGCGCGGCCTGGCCCAGGCCATGGGGCTGAGCGTCATCCAGGACGCCAGACTGGACAACGGTGACCCGGTTCTGGCGGTCCGGTCGGCCGCCGGCGCCGCCTTCGTCATCCAAGGCGCGGCCTGCGAGGGGGGACGCTGCCGGGGCGCGACCCTTACCGCCTTCGTCACCTACGACACCCCGGGCAAGGCCCAGGAGGCCCTGAAGCGGCTGGACTTCGCCGCCGTCCAGGTGCGGGCCGACGAGCCGAAGGTGCTGACCCTCAGCCGCTACCTGATCTTCGACGGCGGGGTGACCCGCCAGAACCTCACCGCCAACGTCCAGCTGTTCCTGGCGGTGGTCGAAGAGGCGCGCGGCCTGATGTGAGCTTGCCGCCGGGCGCGGCTGGCGTATCGTTCCCTGAAACGAGGGAGCCAGGCGATGAGGGGTCCGGTGGACAGAGACCTGCGGGCGCGGGCCGAGGCGGTGATTCCCGGCGGCATGTACGGCCATCAGTCGGTCGGGCTTATGCCTGACGACTATCCGCAGTTCTTCACCGGCGGCGACGGCGCCCACCTGACCGACGCCGACGGCCGGCGCTATCTGGACCTTATGTGCGCCTACGGGCCCAACCTGTTCGGCTATGGCCATCCGGAGATCAACGCCGCCTATGTGCGCCAGCTCGAAGCCGGCGACGCCCTGACCGGACCGAGCGGGCGGATGGTCGAACTGGCCGAGGCGATGGTCGCCATGGTCACCCACGCCGACTGGGCGATGTTCTGCAAGAACGGCACCGACGCCACGACCATGGCGATGATGACCGCCCGCGCCCACACCGGGCGCAAGGGCCTGGTTCTGGCCAGGGGCGCCTATCACGGGGCGGCGCCCTGGTGCACGCCGAGGCCCGGCGGCGTGATCCCCAGCGACCGGGCCCACCAGCATTTCTGCGCCTACAATGACATCGCCAGCCTGGAGGCGGCGGTGGCCGTGGCCGGGGATGACCTGGCCGCCATCTTCGCTGCCCCGTTCCGGCACGACGCCTTCATCGACCAGGCGGCCCCCGATCCGGCCTATGCGCGGCGGGCGCGCGAACTGGCCGACGAGCGCGGGGCCCTGCTGGTGGTCGACGACGTGCGGGCCGGCCTGCGGGTGGCGCGGGACTGCAGCTGGTCGGTGCTCGGCGTCGAGCCGGACCTGTCGACCTGGGGCAAGTGCATCGCCAACGGCCATCCGATCTCGGCCCTGCTCGGCAACGACAAGGCCCGCAAGGCGGCGGCCTCCATCTATGTCACCGGCAGCTTCTGGTTCGCCGGGGCGGCGATGGCGGCGGGGCTGGAGACCCTGCGGCTGGTGCGGGAGACGGACTATCTCGAACGGATGCAGGGCCTTGGAGAGAGGCTGCGCGCCGGTCTGCACGACCGGGCCACGGCCGCGGGGTTTGGTTTGCGCCAGACCGGGCCGGAGACCATGCCGCTGTTCCTGTTCGACGACGACCCCGACCTGCGGCTGGGGTTCGCCTGGTCCAGCGCCATGCTGGCGCGCGGCGTCTACGTGCACCCCTGGCACAACATGTTCCTCTGCGCCGCGATGACAGAGGCCGACATCGACGGCGCGCTGGAAGCGGCGGAGGCGGCGTTCGGCGAGCTGAAGCGGACGGCGGGCGGCCTTGGCCCTGTCGAGAAGCTGGCCTTCCTCGCCGCGCGCTGACAAGCTCCAGGAAACACAACAGCACACCGGGAGAGAGACCATGGCCTTCGCCGAATACGCCGAGCATGACGGGTTGGGGCTGGCCGCCCTGGTGAAGGGCAAGAAGGTCTCGCCGGGCGAGATTCTGGAAGCGGCGATCCAGACCATCGAAGCCCACAACGACGTGCTTAACGCCGTGGTCCACAAGGAATACGACGAGGCCCGCAAGACCGCCGCCGGCGACCTGCCCGAGGGGCCGTTCAAGGGCGTGCCCTTCCTGATCAAGGACCTCGGCGCCCAGGTGAAGGGCTGGCCGCGCACCTCTGGCTCGATGTTCGCCCAGGTGGCCGCCGACGCCGACGACAGCGAGCTGGTCCGCCGCTACCGCGCCGCCGGCGTGGTGCTGATCGGCAAGAGCAATACCCCGGAGTTCGGCATTCCGGGCGTCACCAACAGCCGGCGCCTCGGCAAATGCTCCAATCCCTGGGACACCACGCGGATCAGCGGCGGTTCCTCCGGGGGCGCGGCCAGCGCCACCGCTTCCGGCATGGTGCCCTTGGCCCACGCCAGCGACGGCCTTGGCAGCATCCGCATTCCGGCCGCCTGCTGCGGCCTGGTTGGCATGAAGACCACCCGCGACCGCAACCCCAACGGCGGCGAGGACTATGACCGCGCCATCGGCTTCTCGGTCGATCACGTGGTCAGTCGCACGGTGCGCGACAGCGCCGCCATGCTGGACGCCACCGGCTATCCCGAACCCGCCTCCCCCTACGCCCACCCGGCCAAGGACCGGCCCTACCTGGACGAGGTCAGCCGCTCGCCCGGCAAGCTTCGCATCTTCTGGTCGCCCGAGACTCCGAACGGCAAGCCGATCAACGAGGAGGTGGCGGCGAAACTGGCCGAGACCGCCGCGACCCTGAAGGCGCTCGGCCATGAGGTGGTCGAACAGGGCCTGGGCATCGACTACCGCAGCCTTTACCGGGCCCAGGCGCTGGTCTCGGCCAGCAACTTCTCGGCCGGGGTGCGGCGCTGGGTCGAAATGCTGGGCCGCGAGCCCGGTGACGGCGAGATCGGTAACCTGGCGCGGCGCGGCTACGAAGCCGGCAAGCGGATCACTGGCGACCAGGCCATGTGGGGCTGGCAACAGCTGCGGCTGATGAACCGCGAGATCCTGCGCAACTTCGAGCGCTTCGACGTCTACCTGACCCCGGTGCTGGCGACGACGCCGCCCAAGCACGAGTATCTCGACACCCAGACCGATGACCTGAGGGCCTTCGACAAGGCCCAGGCCGCGACCTTCCCCTTCACCCCGCCGTTCAACTTCACCGGCCAGCCGTCCGTCAGCCTGCCGCTGTATCAGTCGTCGGACGGCCTGCCGATCGCCATGATGTTCACCGGCCGCTACGGCGACGAGGGCACGCTCTACCGGCTGGCCGGACAGCTGGAGAAGGAACTGCCGTGGAAGGACCGGCGGCCGGCGGTGTTCGGCTGACGGCTCAAGGGGCCAGGATGCTCTTCCTGGCCTCGTAGCGGCGGGCCTTGGGCTGGTATATCCAGTCCCGCCGGTCGACGTCCTGCTTCCAGGCGTAGGGCATGCCGAAGGCCGGCAGGCCCTCGGCGACCTGGGGGAAGTCCACCGTGACGCCCTCCTTGATCGCCAGGGTCTTGGCCGGCCCCGCCGGCTCGCTGGCCAGCCGCCAGAAGCCTTTTCTGTCCTCGACGAAAATCACGGTCGTGCACTGCTCGCCGTCGCACCAGGACGCGCCCGGGAAGCTGACGATGGCGTAGCGCTTCCATGGCCCCCTTTGCGCCTCGCCGATGAAGGCGCAGAAGGCGCGCTGGTCGGCCGGCGCGGCCTGGACCAGCGGCGTGGCTGCGAAGACGTCCCAGTCCTGCCTGAACAGCAGCGAGTTCTTGCAGAGCAAGGTGGCGATGGGGGCGTCGACGCCATAGGCGTTGACCGACACCTGGGCCGAGGCGGGGCCGCCCAGCAGGAGGAGGCCGGCGAAGAGGCAGGACATCGGGGCGCGCATGGATCCTCCGTGATCGCCGCCGAGCCTGCGGGAACCGTGGAGCCCTGTCGGCCCTCGTTTCGGGGGGTCTATTCCGCCGGCGCGCCGTAGACGCCGGCCGCCGCGTCGAAGGTCCAGACGACCGGGACCACGTCCATGTCAGGCCGCTGCGGCACAGTGATGGCCGGCAGGCCCTGCACCGCATGGCTGAAGTCGAGCCGCGCCCCCTCCTCCTTGGCGAAGCCGTTGTTGCTCATCTTCGGATCGATGGCGGCGCGCCATTGGCCCTGCTGGTCCTCCAGGAAGACGATGACCTGACAGCCGGCGGTGCCGCACCAGAGGGGGAAGTATTCCATCTGTACGATGGCGAAGCGTCGCCACGGACCGGCCTGCGCCGTGCCGACATAGAGGCACAGGGCGCGCTTTTCCGGCTCGGCGTCCTGGATCTCCGGCGTGGCGGTGATGGCCGCGACGACGGGCTTCAGCGCCTTGCCGGGCTTGCAGGCCAGTCGGACCTTGGCCGGGCCAGCGGCGAGGCTGGGGGTCGCGGAAAAGGGGACAACGATCAGGGCGAGGGCAAGGACGGCGGCGAGACGCATGGGAGACTCCGGAGGACGGCCGGAAACTAGCGGCTGGGCGACGGGTGTCGCGCCCCGAAGAGGGGGGAATACCTTCTCCCACTTGCGGGAGCAGGTGGCGCGAAGCGCCGGATGAGGGGTCGCGCGGAATTGTAAGCCGTAATGAGGCGGCCGCGCGCGCTCGGTTCAAGCCGGGGCAACCCCTCATCCGACCCCTGCGGGCCCACCTTCTCCCCCAAGGGGAGAAGGAAACTGACCTAGTCTTCGGAGTCGCCCTTCGGCGCGTCGCCTTCAAAGCTCTTCGGCGCGCGGCGGCGCTTGGGCTTGGCGGGGGCCTCGGCGGCGTCGGCGGCCGGCGCGGGGGCCGATCGGGAGAGGAAGCCGGGGAGTTCGGAGACGGCGCCGTCCTGGCCGCGCAGGCGGGGCGAGGGACGCTTGGGCTCGGCGGCGGCCGGGGCGGTCAGCGGCGTCGCCTGCGGTTCGATCACCTGCAGCGGATCGCGGGCTTCGCGGCTCTCGGCCCGCTCTTCCCGGGGACGATCGCGCTCATAGCGGCTGCGGCGCGGCTCACGCTCCTCGCGCGGACGGTCTTCGCGAGGCTGGGCCTCACGCGGCGCCTCGTCGCGCGACGGTTGCGGCTGCGCGTCGCGCTGCGGACGGTCGTCGCGGTCGCGGAAGCGGTCCTCACGCGGCTGCTGGCCCTGCGGGCGGTCGTCCCGCTGTTGTTGCTGGCCGTCGCGCGGCCGGTCGTCGCGGTTCTGTTGCTGCTGGCCGTCGCGGGGACGGTCGTCCCGGTCGCGCCAGCGGTCGCGGGGCCGGTCATCGCGGTTCTGCTGCTGACCGTCGCGGGGACGGTCGTCGCGGTTCTGGCGGTTGCCCTGGTAGCCGTCGCGGTCGCGCGGCCGGTCGTCCCGGTCGCGGTTCTGGTTGTTCTGGTTG
>SDZP01000124.1 GCA_004144935.1 Caulobacteraceae bacterium
CCTCCGGTCGGCGACGAGCGGACCCTGGTCGGGACCGTCGGGGCAAACACCCTGACCGGCGACGACCGGCGCGAGACCCTCCAAGGCCTGGACGGCAACGACACCCTGAATGGGATGGGCGGCGCGGACCGGCTGGAGGGTGGCTCGGGGAACGACAAGCTGAACGGCGGCGACGGCGACGACGTCCTGGTTGGCGGCGCGGGCCAGGACACCCTGACCGGCGGCGCCGGGGCCGATCGTTTCGTACTGGCCGCCGGCGACGGCGCCAACACCATCGCCGACTTCCAGGACGGCATTGATCGCATCGACATCAGCGGCTACGGCGGGGCCTACAGCGCCATCGGCCAACTGGGGGCCAACGCCAAGGTCTTCTTCGCCGATGGCGGCTACGTCATCCTGACCGGCATCCAGGCCTCCAGCCTGACGGCGGACGATTTCATCACCGCCGGCCTGCCCTCCGATCCGCCCAAGAGCGGCGACTGGCTGGTCTAGCGGGCGTCGTGGACGATGCGGCCGTTGACGACGGTCAGCACCGGTCTGGCCGTCGGGATATCGGCCTCCTGCGCGGTCAGCAGTTCGCGGGAGAAGACGGTGATGTTGGCCGGGCTGCCGACCACCAGCCGGCCCCAGCCTTCTGGCCGATGGTCGGCCTGGGCCGGGTTGACGGTGAACAGGGCCAGGGCCTGGACGCGGTTGAGGGCTTCCTCCGGATGCCAGTCGGGAGCCGAGGCGCCCTTGAGGTCCTTGCGCACCGCGGCGGCGTAGAACTCGATCCTCGGATCGCCGACCTCGACCGGGGCGTCGGTGCCGCCGATCACCAGGGCGCCGCTGCGCGTCAGGCTGCGCCAGGCGTAGGCGCCCTGCAGCCGGTCGGGGCCCAGCCTGGCCGGGGCGAAATAGAGGTCGCCGATCGCGTGCGACGGCTGCATGGAGGCGACCACGCCCAGCTTCCGGAAGCGCGGGATGTCGGCCGGATTGACGATCTGGCTGTGCTCGATGCGCCAGCGTACCGCCTTCGCCGCTGCGGGATCGCTGGCGAAGGCCTCGGCCATCCAGTCCAGCGCCTGGCGGTTGCCCGCATCACCGATGGCGTGGAAGGCGACGTCGGCCCTGACCCTCAGGGCCTGCTTGAGGATCGCCAGGGTCTCGTCGTGCTGGGCGATCTGCAGGCCGCTGGTCGCCGGCTGGTCGCTGTAGGGGGCCAGCAGCAGGGCCCCGCGCGAGCCCAGGGCGCCGTCCATGTACAGCTTCACCCCCCGCACCCGCACCAGGCCGGTCGGGTCGCTGTAGGGGCCGCGCCTCAGCACCTCGCCGGCGTCCTGCGGCGTCATGAAGACGTCGACCGCGATCGGCAGCTTTCTGTCGGCCGCCAGGGCGAACAGCACCTTCACGTCGGCGGCGTCGGTGCTCATGTTGGCCGCCCCGGTCCAGCCGCGGGCGGCGTACAGGGCGACCGCCTTCTCCAGAGCCTCGCGCCGCACGGCCAGGCTCATCGGCGGCAGCCGGGCGTCGATCAGGCCCTGGGCGGTGTCGATCAGCATGCCGGTCGGCTCGCCGGCGGCGTCGCGCTCGATGCGGCCGCCGGCGGGGTCGGTGGTGTCGCGGGTGATCCCTGCCAGTTTCAGCGCGGCGCTGTTCAGCACCGCCGCATGGCCATCGGCGCGGCCCAGGACCACCGGCCGGTCGGCGACGACGGCGTCGAGGTCGGCGCGGTTGGGGAAACGCTTCTCGGGCCAATGGGTCTCGATCCAGCCGCGTCCGGCCAGCGGCTCAGGCCCGGGATGGGAGGCGTTCCAGGCCTTCACCGCCGCCGTCAGTTCGGCCACCGACCCCACCTGATCGAGGTTGAGGGTCATCTCGCGCAGTCCGACGCCGGTCAGGTGCACATGGCTGTCGACGAAGCCGGGGTAGGCGGCCGCCCCCTTCAGGTCGACCAGCGGCAGGCCCTTGGCCTGGCTGCGGGCGGTGGCCAGGTCGCCGGCGAACACCACCTTGCCGTCGCGCACCACCAGGGCCTCGGCCGGGATCACCTGGGTCGATCCGTCGGCCTGGGCCGAGCCGCCGTCGCTGAAGATGGGGCCGCCGAACATAAGGAAGTCGTCGCCATCGGCGCCGCCGGCCTGGGCGGCGCAGCCGGCGAGGACCAGGGCGCTCAGGGCGGCCAGCGGGCGGAGAAGCTTGTGCAAGGGATGGCCCCGAAGAGAGTCGTTGTCCTGGGGAAGGTAGCACACCGTCGCTCCCCCCGCCCATCCGGCCACCCTGACGCAGGCCAGGGTCCACGGGCCGGGCGCGGATGGCTCCTGACCTTCGTCAGGACGAGCGGAATAGAGTGGAGTTAACGCCCCAGCCGAGCCCATGCGAACAGGCGCGAAACGAATCAGGACCGAATCGGCGACTGCGTCCGATTCGGTGTTTGTTCCCTACAAGCTATCGTATCTTAACGCGGATTAACCACAAGACTCGGCAACTACTTCGCCTTCTTGGGCGGCTTGGGCGGACAGGTCGGGCCGATCCAGCTGGCGTCGATCGAGCCGGTAGGGGTGATCGGCAGGCCGATGATGCTGGTCCTGATCTGCGCGTTCAGGGTGAAGTGCTTCGGGCTGTAGGTGCCCGACGCGGTGACCTGCGCCGTGCGCCCCCGCTTGTCGACGCAGGTCCCCTGAAATTCCGCCTTGCCGTTCGCGACGTTGCGGGTCGGGTAGGTGCACTTGTAGTGGCGGTTGCTGGGGCCGCTGAAGAACTTGTCGATGTCCTTGGACTGCACGCACTTCTTCTCGACGCTCTTGGAGGAGACGCCGTAGGAGACCTTGCTCCGATACTCCCAGTAGCCCGGCAGGATGGTGTTCGTCGCCTGGCTGGAGGCGACGGCCGGAATGCCCAGCAAGGCGACTGCGGCGATGGTGGCGGCCGGGCGGATCATTCGGGGGCTCCAGAGGGTCATGAAAGGCTGTCTGCTCCATAATGGCGGCGCATGAATGGCGGCTGAAGTCTTCTCTCGTCACAGTCGGCCCTGCATCGGGCGGGAGGCCGGAGAGTCCGTCAGAGGGTTGACGTTTCCCCGCCCTTACCCCTATAGACGCCCCTCTCGTGCGCAGGGGTCCCTGGCGCGCCCGAAATTCTATTGCGAAGGTTCTAACATGTCGCGTCGTTGCGAACTCACCGGTGTCGGCCCGATGGTCGGCCATAACGTGAGCCACTCGAACATCAAGACCAAGCGCCGCTTCCTGCCGGCCCTTGCCCCCGCCACCCTGGTGTCGGAAGTGCTGGGCCAGTCGTTCAAGCTGCGGATCACCAACGCCGCGCTGCGCACCCTGGACTTCAAGGGCGGGCTCGACCCGGTGATCGTCAAGCTGAAGGACGAGAACCTCTCGCCCCGCGCGCTGAAGATCAAGCGCCAGGTCAAGGCCAAGCTGGCCGAGAACGCCGCGGCCGCCTAAGGGCGCCAGGCTTTCGCCAAGGTTCGAAACGGCCCGCGAGGCGACTCGCGGGCCGTTTTGCATGTCTGGAACAGAAGGTGCGGTCGCGGCTTGCTCTTTCCAATGAGCAGGGCAGGGACATTTCGCATCGGCACGGCCGGCTGGACCATCCCACGCGCCGTCGCGGACAGTTTTCCAAGCGAGGGTACGGGCCTGCAGCGCTACGCCGGGCGCCTGAACTGCGCCGAGCTCAACACCACCTTTTACCGGCCTCACAAGGCCGACACCTACGCCCGCTGGCGGGACAGCGTGCCGGACGGCTTCCGGTTCGCCGTCAAGCTGCGCAAGACCATCACCCATGAGGCCCGGCTGGCCGATTGCGCCGCGATGTTGCGGGAATTCGCGGCCGAGGTCGCTCACCTGGGCGATCGGCTGGGGCCGCTGCTTGTCCAGCTGCCGCCCAGCCTCACGCTAGACCCGGCCGTCGCGGAAATCTTCTTCAAGGACCTGCGCGCCGTCTGGGACGGCCAGGTCGCCCTCGAGCCGCGGCACGCCAGCTGGTTCGAGGACGAGGCCGAACAGCTGCTTGTCGGGCACCGCATCGCCCGTGTCGCCGCCGACCCGGCCAGACATCCGCAGGCGGCCACGCCCGGCGGCTGGCCGGGCTTCGCCTACTGGCGCCTGCATGGCTCGCCGCGCATGTACTTCTCGCCCTATGAGGCCGAGCGACTCGATGCGCTGGCGGCGGCGCTTCGCACCGGCCCCGCCGAGGCCTGGTGCATCTTCGACAACACCGCCTCCGGCGCGGCCGCCGCCGACGCCCTGGCGCTGAAGGGCCGGCTCTAGGCCAGCAGCGTCCGGTCGGCGTCCTTGACGTCGGTGCAGCCGGTCAGGGCCATGGCCATCAGCATCTCCTGGCGCAGCACGGCCAGCACATGCGCCACCCCGGCCTCGCCGCGCGCCCCCAGAGCCCAGGCCCAGGCGCGCCCGATCAACACCCCCTTCGCGCCCAGCGCCAGGGCCTTGACCACGTCGAGCCCGGACCGCACCCCGCCGTCCATCAACACCGTGGTGCGGTCGCCCACCGCCTCGGCGATGGCCGGCAGGGCCCGGGCCCCGCTCAGCACCCCGTCCAGCTGGCGGCCGCCATGGTTAGAGACCACGATCCCGTCGACGCCGTGCGCCGCCGCCTCGCGCGCATCCTCCGGATCGAGGATGCCCTTCAGCACGATGGGCCCCTTCCAGTGCTGGCGCACCCAGTCCAGGTCCGCCCATGTCAGGGTCGGATCGAAGTTGCGCGTCACCCAGGGCCAGAACTGCATGATCCCCCTGGCGTCGGGAATCGCCGCGGCGATATTGCCGAAGCTGTGCGGCCGTCCGCGCAGCCAGACGTCCTGCACCCAGCCCGGATGCAGCGCCCCGTCGAGGCCGCGCCTGAGGAAGGTCGCCGCCGCGTTGCCGCCGAACAGGCCGGAGCGGTAGTCGCGGTACCGCGCCCCCGGCACCGGCAGGTCGACGGTGAAGACCAGGACCTGGCTGCCCAGGGCCGCCGCCCGGGCCAGCAGCTCGGCCATGTAGGCCCGGTCGCGGATCATGTAGAGCTGGAACCAAGGGGCGGCGCCGGCCCCGGCGGTCACCTCGGCCAGGTCGCAGACCGCGACGCTGGAGAGGATCATCGGCACTCCGGCGGCCCTGGCCGCGCGGGCCGCCTGCACCTCGCCCCGGCGGGCGTACATGCCGGCCATGCCGATCGGCGCCAGGGCCAGCGGCATGCTCATCGGCTGGCCGAACAGCTCTGTCGCAAGGTTGATGCTGGAGATATCGCGCAGCACGCGCTGGCGCAGGGGAATCGCCTCCAAGTCCTCGACGTTGCGGCGCAGGGTGACCTCGCCGTAGGAGCCGCCGTCGATGTAGTCGAACAACACCCGGGGCAGTCGCCGCCGGGCCAGCTCCCGGTAGTCGGCGACGCAGGCGGCTATCATTTGGCGCCGGTCCAGTCGAAGACCAGCAGCAGGGTCCTCTGCGTTGGGCTGGCGTTGTCGTCGCTGAGCAGCAGGATGCGGGTCCCGCCGGTCGGCGAGGTAACCAGGGCGACGCCCTCGATATTGTCGGTGGTCAGCGGGCTGTTCAGCACCAGCCGCGCCATCGGCTGCGGCTGCCGGCTCTTCAGGGCGGCGACGCCGTAGACCGAGACGGTGATCCGCGAGCCGCGGATCGGATCCCAGGCCCGGTGCACGGCCACCACGCTGCCGTCCTTGAACGGCGCCAGGGCGGTCAGGCCATACTCGAGTTCCGGCCCGTTCAGCACGCTGAACGCCTGGCAGGCGGCGCTCAGCCTGCAGAGCCAGACCTCGCCCTCCTCGGAGCCGACCAGATAGGCGTCCGGCCCGGCGAACGGGTATTCGGTCAGCCCCTCCATGCCCTCGTTCTCGGAGAACAGGTTGCCGGGCTTGGGCGCGGCGACCGGCGGGCCCCCGCCGGCCGGATAGCGCCAGATGCGGTGGTCGCGCTCGAAGCTGACCAGCCGGTCGCCGTTCGCCAGAATGGCCAGGCCCTCGGCATCGCCTTCCAGCTTGCCCTGCACCGGCTGGCCGTCGGGACGCTTCAGCGGCCAGACCTTGCCCTCGGTCAGGCCGGTGAGGCGGTTATCGGCCCCGAACTGCAGCCGCGCCTCGAATAGGTCGCCGTCGTCGCTGACCGTCACGATCCGCCCGTCCGGGGTCACCTTCAGGTCCGACAGGCCATGCACACGGTTGGTCACCGGATCGCTGATCGCGATGCCGCCCATGTAGCTGAAGCCGGTGAGGCTCATCTGCTCCGGCCTGGCCGGGTTCAGCGGCACGGGCGTGGTCACCAGCTGCACGTCCGGCCCGGCCGGTTGCGGCGCGGACGGCAAGGGTGGGGCGGGTGAGGCGCAGGCGGCCAGCAGAAGGAGCGCCGCCAGTCCCGCCAGCCGTCTCAAGACAGCGCTTCCTTCACCGCCGCGAAGGTCGTCGCCTTCATCGGCGTCGGCACCACGGTCGGCAGGGCGCCCAGCAGGCCGCGCGCCTTGGCCACCCGCTTGGGTTCTTCCTCGAATAGAGAAGCAAGTTGTTCGACGAGCACCCCGCCCAGCTGCTCGACATCGACGATGGTCACCGCTCGCCGGTAGTAGCGCGTCACGTCATGGCCGATGCCGATGGCCAGCAGTTCGACAGGGCTGCGATTCTCGATCTCGCCGATCACCTGCCGCAGGTGGCGCTCCAGGTAGTGGCCGCTGTTCACCGACAGGGTCGAGTCATCCACCGGAGCCCCGTCGCTGATCACCATCAGGATGCGGCGTTGCTCGGGCCGGCTCATCATCCGCTGGTGCGCCCACATCAGCGCCTCGCCGTCGATGTTCTCCTTCAGCAGGCCCTCGCGCATCATCAGGCCGAGGTTCTTGCGGGCCCGCCGCCAGGGACTGTCGGCCGATTTGTAGATGATGTGGCGCAGGTCGTTCAGCCGGCCCGGGGACGGCGGCTTGCCGGCCTTGATCCAGTCGTCGCGGCTGATGCCGCCCTTCCAGGCCCGGGTCGTGAAGCCGAGGATCTCGACCTTCACCGCGCAGCGCTCGAGGGTGCGCGCCAGGATGTCGGCGCAGACCGCCGCCACCATGATCGGCCGCCCGCGCATGGAGCCGCTATTGTCGATCAGCAGGGTGACCACCGTGTCGCGGAAGTCGGTGTCGCTCTCCTGCTTGAAGCTGAGCGGCGCGGTCGGGTCGATGATGATCCGCGGCAGGCGGGCGACGTCCAGCATCCCCTCTTCCAGGTCGAACTGCCAGGACCGGTTCTGCTGCGCCAGCAGCCGCCGCTGCAGCTTGTTGGCCAGGCGCGAGACGACGCTGGAAAGACTGGCCAGCTGCTGGTCCAGATAGGCCCGCAGCCGGGTCAGCTCCTCGGGATCGCAGAGGTCCTCGGCCGGCTCGATCTCATCGTGGGCGGCCGTGAAGATCTTGTAGGCCGGCTCGGGCCGGCCGGTATCCTTGGGGTCCGGCCGGGCCGGCTTGGCGCCGTCGCCCATCTCCGGCGCCTCGTCGCTCATCTCGGCGTCCGGGTCGTCCTCGCTCTCGACGGCCTGCTCCTCGCCGTCGTCCTGGTCGCTGTCGGTGGTCTCGGTCTCCTGCATGGAGCTGCCTTCGGGCGACTGGCCCTCGCCGTCGCCGTCGGTGTCGTCCGACTGCTCCTGCTGCTCCTCGCCCTGCTCGTCCTCCTCGCCCTCGGTCGGGTCCGCGCCCTCGTCGCCCATGTCCAGGTCGCGCAGGATGGCCCGCGTCACCTTGGCGAAGGCCGACTGGTCATCGATATTGCCGGCCAGCCGGTCGAGGTCGGCGCCGGCCTTGGCCTCGATCTCGGCCCGGAACTGGTCGACCAAGGCCTGCACCGCGACCGGCGGCGCCTGGCCGGTCAGCCGCTCGCGGACCATCAGGCTGACGATGTCGGCCAGCGGCGCGTTGGCCCGGTCCTGCATCCGCGCCAGGCCCTTGCGCTCGATGGCCAGCTCGAGAACCGTCGTCAGGTTCTGGCGCACGCCGCCCAGAGCGTTGGAGCCGATGGCCTCGATGCGCGCCTGCTCGACGGCCTCGAACACCGCCTGGCCCTGCGGCGAGGCCGGCCGGCCGCGCGAATGAGCGGCGGCGTCATGGTGCGCCAGGCGCAGCGCCATCTGGTCGGCCAGCCCGCGAATCCGCGAGGCCTCGGCCGGACTCAGGTCGCGCGGCGGGTGCGGCAGCACCGCCCGGTTGCCGGACAGCTGCGGCCCGTCGCCCGAGAACACCACCTCCAGGTCCGGCATCTCGGCCAGCGATCGCGCCGCGTGGGCCAGCGCGCGCTTGAAGGGTTCGGTCGGGCTCTCGGTCTTGCCGCTCATGGGACCGTTTTAAACACCCGCGCCGGGCGGGGGAAAGGCCAAGCGACGGATTTACCCTGTTTGCGAGCAAGGACTTAACCGCGGCTGGATATCGTCCTCGCCATGCAGGCGATCACCTCAGCCACCGCCGGCCTCGCGGCCGCCTCCCAACGCCTCCAGGCGAGCGCCGAGCGCACGGCCTCCTGGGGCCTGAATTCGAACGTCGACCTGGCCAAGGAGGCCGTGGAGCAGATCTCCGCCGAGGTCGCCTTCAAGGCCAATGTCGCCGTCATCCGCAGCGCCAACGACATGATGGGCGAGCTGCTGGACATGCTGGTCTAGCACCCCACCCCGATCATGCTCGCGAATGCGGGCATCCATACGCGGGTGGCCTTACCTCATGCGGTCTGGATGCCTGGCCACACACCCGGAAATTCGTGAACCCGCCAACACCGCATGGATGCCCGCATACGCGAGCATGATCGCAGGATGGGGTACCCGCCCGCGGTCAACCGGCTGGCTGCGGACTCAATCCGTCCAGTCCCGCGTGAACCCCAGAAACTCGCCCTTCGCGTCATCCCCGTCGAAGCCCTGGATGCTGTCACCCGGCAGGACCACCACGACCTTCCCCGCCTTGTCGAACAGCGTCACCCGCCCCTTGGCGACCTCCCAGCGGCTGATCCTCGACCAGGGCGCCGGGCAGTCCGCGCCCGGGATCAGCCGCTGGGAGGTCGCCAAGGGG
>SDZP01000002.1 GCA_004144935.1 Caulobacteraceae bacterium
ATGTGGGGCGTCAGCAGCACGTTGGGCAGGCCGCGCAGCTCGCTCTCGAAGCTCTCGGCATTGGTTTTGGGCTCGTGCGGAAATACGTCGATGGCCGCGCCGCCGAGGTGGCCACTGCGCAACGCTTCGGCCAGGGCTGGTACGTCCACGACGTGGCCGCGGGCATTGTTGATAAACAGGGCGCCTTTTTTCATCAGGGCAAACTCCATTTGAGCGGCCCCCCATCGGGATTGTGAACACCCGTTATGTGGAATTGTTCCGCAATGAGGTTGGGAAGCGGCCGGCCAAGGGCGGCCTTTCCGCGCCGTTTCAATCTCTGTAGAGACGGTTGGCGCATGAGACTCTACGCCCCCGACATGGACGAATTCCTCGGCTGGATGGACAGCCAGGGCATCCGCTATGTGGTGCTGCGCAACGCCCCGGCCTTTCTTGCGGGCTGGCCGGTTCGCGGCGGCAAGGACGATGTCGACATGCTGGTCGACGATGGCGCCCTGGAGCGGATCGGCGCCCGGTACGGCCGCTATTCGAAGATGCAGGGGGTCAAGTGCGACCTCTATGATCGCTCGGGGTCAGCCAGGGGCGCCTATCAGGGACTGGCCTATTATCCGCCGGCGCTGGCCGACCTACTGCTGGACAATCGCGAGCGGCTCGAGGGCCGGTTCTGGATTCCGCAGCCGAAACCCTATCTGCTCGGGCTGATCTTCCACATCGCCTACCACAAGGCCGAGCGCTCGAAGATCGACCGCCTCGATCCGGCCGCCTCGGAAGGCAGCAAGTACGTGGCCGAGCTGCGGGACCTGATGGCCCGCGCCGGCGAGGCCTTTCCCCTGACCCTGACTGCCTTCCACGAGCGGTTGAAGGCGGAGGGCATGGCCGTGCCCTATCGCCAGCTGGCCGCCATCCTGGTCAACGACTTCCAGCGGCATGTTAAGAGCCGCTTCCTGGCCGAGGTGGCCAACGAACCGGCGGGGGAGATGAACCTCTTCGTCATTCGCCGCATCGCCTCGGCCAGGGGCCAGGCGAAGATGCTGCTCGACGCCATCGCCGGCGAGTACGAGATCCTGGTCGACAAGGCGATTCCCTGGCTGACCCGGCTGAAGACCAACCGCAAGATCAGGGGCGGCAAATGGGCCCGGGGCGGACCGCCGGTGCATGCGGTGATCGTCTTCGACCGCAACCCGATCACGGCCACCGGCGACGAGGCCAGGCCCCATCCCTTCGTCTTCAACGGCCGGCAGTTCATGAAGAAGGGCCTGCGCGACCGGTTTTCGAAACTGACCGGCCTGCATACCCGTCACAATCCGCTGCATTCCACCGACAACGAGGCCGAGGCGCTGGGCCACCTGAACCTCTATTTCACCCCCGAGGAGCGCGAGGCGCTGTACCAGCGGCTGGAAACCATCCGGGCGGAGATGGCCCGGGCGGAGACGCCGGCATGAGGAAGCTCAAGCGCTGGTGGCGGTCGCGGCAGGCCGAGGCGAAGTTGAAGGCGCGGCGCGAGGCCGTAGCGGCGATGGTCGCCGGCGTGATCGGGGCGCCGGTCCGCCTCAAGGAGCGCGGCAACCTCGGCCACGACAGCAATTACGACGTCTTCGCCGGGACCCGGCAGGTGGCGGTTCTGCGGCTGGTCAATCCCTACAAGCAGCGCCCGCCCCCGCCGCCCGGCATGCCGTTCCAGATCGAGGACGCGGCCCGGCGCCTGGATCATGAATACGTCGCCCTGGCCCGCGCCGCCGGCATCGGCCTGGCCCCCGAGCCCATCTGGCGGGCCGAGGACGCCATCCTCTGTTCCTACCTGCCCTACGCCACCCTGACCTCGACGGTGCTGAAGGCGCCTGACCGGGTCTGGACCTGCCTGTCGGAGGCCAGCGCCGCCCTGGACCGGCTGCACCGCGAGGTCGGCATGGCCCATATGGACGCCTCGCTGAGCAACGTGCTCGCCGACGCCGGCCACCGGGCCTTCGCCCTGGTCGATTTCGAATACACCCCGGCGCCGGGGGTCGGGTTCGCCGAGCAGAAGATCTACGATCACCTGCGGCTGCTGCAGGCGACGGGGAAGTTCATTCCCGATCGGCTGAAGGGCGAGCATGCCGCCTGGTTCGAGCAGTTCGGATCCTATGTGGACGACGAGATGCGGGCCGCGCCGCTGGAGCGGATCCTGCCGGCGTTGAACCATGTGCTGGCGGTCGAGCCTTATCGCGACGCGGCGCGGCGGATCTTGCCGCAGCTCGGCTAGGAGCGCCTTCAGCCCCCCACCCACCATCAAGCCAGGGGTCAGGAGGCGTATCGACATTGACAACGATTCGACGATTAGCTAAACGTCGAGTCATGAGCAGCGTGTTCAAGGCCCTTTCCGATCCGACCCGGCGACGGGTGCTGCAGCTGCTGCGCGCCGGACCGATGACGGCCGGCGATCTGGCCGACCATTTCGACGTGTCCAAGCCGACCATGTCGGCCCATTTCGCGGTGCTGCGCGAGGCCGATCTCGTCCATACCGAAAAGGCCGGCAAGCTGCTCATCTACCACCTGAACCTGTCGGTGCTGGAAGAGGCGCTGATGGGATTCGCCAACACCTTCGGCCTGGGCGCGCCCGCCGAAGCCCCCGCTCCAGACAAGCCGGAGACGACATCATGAGCCTTTCGATCAAGAGCAGCATCGGGCTGGCGGCCCTGCAGATCGGCGTCGCCCTGGCGGCCAGCCTTGCCAGTCATCGGGGATGGATCAGCAACGACATGGCCACCCGGGTGACCATGGCGACGATCGGCCTCGGCCTGGTCATCGTCGCCAACGCCATCCCCAAGGGCCACGACGGCCGGACGGCCCTTGGCCAGTCGATCAAGCGCGCCACCGGCTGGGCGATGTTTCTCGGAGGCCTGGCCTACGGCGCCATCTGGCTGTTTGCGCCGATGACCATCGCCGCCCTGGCCTCCTGCGCCGCGGTGATCGCAGCCCTGGCCTGGACCCTCGTGTTCAGCTGGCGCCGCTGGCGGCGGTCGCAGGCCGGATAGCGCCGGGTCAGATCATCCCGACGGTGCGCAGCTTGGCCTTGGGGTGGACCTCGCTCTGGCTCATCACCACCGTCTGGCCCCGGAAGCGTTCGATGATCGAGCGCACATAGGGGCGGACCATCGGGCTGGTCAGCAGGACGGCGGCGTCGCCGGCCAGGGCCGCGCGCTCGAAGGCCTCGCGGATGCCCTTGATGAACTCCTGCAGCTTGGACGGCGCCATGGCCAGCTGCTTTTCCTCGCCGGAGCCGATCAGGCTGTCGGCGAAGGCCTGCTCCCAGTCGGGCGACAGGGTGACGATCGGCAGCGATCCGTCCTCGCCTCGATTGGCCCAGCACAGCTGGCGCCCGAGCCTCACGCGGACGGCCTCGGTCAACTGGGTGAGGGAGGCGGTATGGGGCGCGGCCTCGGCGATGCCCTCGAGAATGGTGCCCAGGTCGCGGATCGACACGCGCTCGCGCAGCAGGGCCTGCAGGACGCGCTGCAGGGTCGAGGCGGTGATCACCGAGGGGATCAGTTCGTCGGCCAGCTTCTTCTGTTCCGGGCCCAGTTCCTTCAGCAGCTTCTGGACCTCGGCGTAGGACAGCAGGTCGGCCATGTTGTCCTTGAGGATCTCGGTCAGGTGGGTGGTCAGCACCGTGGCCGGATCGACCAAAGTGTAGCCCCGGAACGTCGCCTCTTCCTTGAGGCTGTCGTCGATCCAGGTGGCGGGCAGGCCGAAGGCCGGCTCGCGGACATGCTCGCCCGGAATGTCGACCTGGCCGCCGCGCGGGTCCATGGCCATCAGGCTGCCGATGCGGACCTCGCCCGTGCCGGTGTCCATTTCCTTGATCCGGATGGCGTAGCCCTGGGTGGGCAGGCGCATGTTGTCGAGGATGCGCACGGAGGGCATGACGAAGCCGAACTCGCTGGCCAGGGTCTTGCGCAGGGCGCGGATCTGGTCGGTCAGCTTGCGGCCGTCCAGGTCGTTGATCAGGGTCAGCAGGCCGTAGCCGAGCTCGATCTTGATGTCGTCGATGGCCAGGGACTGGCCGATCGGCTCCTCCTCGGCCTCGGTGGCGACCGGCAGGTCCGAGACGGCCACCGGTTGCGGCAGCTTGGCGTTCTGGGCCCTTCGCCAGGCGAGATAGCCGGTGGCGACGGCGACGGCGATGAAGGGGATCTTCGGCATGCCCGGCATCAGGGCCATGATGCCGGCGGCGGCCGAGACCATGCCCAGACCCACCGGGTTCATGGCCAGCTGGGTGACCAGGGCCTTGTCGGCGGCGCCGTCGACGCCGGCCTTGGAGACCAGCAGGCCGGCGGCGATCGAAACGATCAGGGCCGGCACCTGGCTGACCAGGCCGTCGCCGATGGTCATGATGGTGTAGCTGTTGGCGGCGTCGCCGATCGGAATCTTGTGCTGGATCACCCCGATCAGGATGCCGCCGACGATGTTGATCGCCGTGATCACCAGGGCGGCGACGGCGTCGCCGCGCACGAACTTGCTGGCGCCGTCCATGGCCCCGAAGAAGGTCGACTCCTGCTCCAGTTCCTTGCGGCGAAGCTTGGCCTGGTCCTGGTCGATCAGCCCGGAGGACAGGTCGGCGTCGATGGCCATCTGCTTGCCGGGCATGGCGTCGAGGGTGAAGCGGGCGGCAACCTCGGCGATGCGGCCCGAACCCTTGGTGACGACGACGAAGTTCACCAGGATCAGGATGGCGAAGACGATCACCCCGATGATGAAGTTCCCGCTCATCATCATGTGGCCGAAGGCCTCGATGACCTTGCCGGCCCCGCCCGTGCCCTCATGCCCGTGGCTGAGGATCAGGCGGGTGGAGGCCAGGTTCAGGCCCAGGCGGAACAGGGTCGTGACCAGCAGAACCGTCGGAAAGGCGGTGAACTCGAGCGGCCGCTTGATCAGCAGCGCGGTCATCAGGATCAGGATGCTGCTGGTCACCGAGAGAGTCAGCAGGAAGTCCAGCAGGAACGGCGGGATCGGCAGGATCAGCAGGACGATGATGCCGACGACGCCGATGGCCAGGCCCACGTCGCCACGCGCCACCCAACCCCAGACCTGGCGGACGGTCAGGGGGTTGGATGCGGAGATCGGGTGGGCGTCGGACATCTAGGTACTCACTTACGCGGCGTTGCTGCCCAGTCCGGCCTGCGGCGGCGGCACGGCGACGCCGGCGTCACCGTATTCCTTGAGCTTGTTGCGCAGGGTGCGGATCGAGATGCCGAGGATGGTGGCGGCATGGGTGCGGTTGCCAGAGCAGTGGCTGAGGGTGTCGAGGATGAGCTGCTGCTCGACCTCGGCCACTGTCTGGCCGACCAGGGTGCGGCTGACCGCCTCGGCGGCCATGGAGGCCCCGCGGGCGACGGCGACGTCGGGGGCCGGGCTGAGCGGCTGGCCGTCCGGCAGGCGGATGGCGAACTCCTCGATCTCCGGGCCCGTCGACAGCAGTACGGCGCGGTGCATGGCGTTTTCCAGCTCCCGCACGTTGCCCGGCCAGCGGTGGGCGGCCAGGCGGCGGCGGGCCTCGGCGGCCAGCGGGCGTTCGGGCATGCCGTTGGCCTTGGCGTACTTCTTGAGGAAGTGGTCGCAGAGGGCGGCGATGTCGCCGGGACGCTCGCGCAGCGGCGGCAGGCGCAGGTTCACGACATTGAGGCGGTAAAGCAGGTCTTCGCGGAAGGTCCCCTCCTTCACGGCCTGGGCCAGGTCGCGGTTGGAGGTGGCGAGTATGCGGATGTTGACCTTGACCGGCTTGGAGCCGCCGACCCGGTCGATCTCCCGCTCCTGGATGGCGCGCAAGAGCTTGGCCTGCAGCCGGGCGTCCATCTCGCTGATTTCGTCGAGCAGCAGCGTGCCGCCGTCGGCCTCCTCGAACTTGCCCACCCGCCGGGCCACGGCGCCGGTGAAGGCGCCCTTCTCGTGGCCGAACAGCTCGCTTTCCAGCAGGTTCTCGGGGATGGCGGCGCAGTTGACGCTGATGAAGGGCTTGGCGGCGCGCCTGGACTTGGTGTGGACGTATCGGGCCATCACCTCCTTGCCGACGCCGCTTTCGCCGGTGATCAGGATGGAGGCGTCGCTGGGGGCGATCTGGTCGGCCAGCTTGATCACCGTCTCCATGATCGGGTCGCGGGCCACCATCGGGCGGTTGTCGTCGGAGACGGCGGCCAGCACGGCGGCGATCAGTTCGGCGTCCGGCGGCAGCGGGATGAACTCGATGGCCCCGGCGCGGATGGCGTCGCCGGCCCGTTGCGCATCGGCCCCGACCCCGCAGGCGACGACCGGCACCCGGATGCGCTCGTTCTCGTTGGCGGCGATGAGCCCGGCGATGTCGAGTTCGTAGTCGACCATCAAAAGGTCCGCGCCCTGGCCGGCGCGCAGGGCCTGGGTGGCCGCCGCGACGGTCTCGACGTGGGCCACCTTGGCCCCGGTCTGCATCGCCATCTTCACGGCTAGGGACAGTTGCCCGTTCAATTTTCCGACGACCAGAAGCCGCATAGTCTACTCTCCCGCAGTGACAGGCCGATCAGCTGGCCGTGTCGCCGTCCTTGATGATTTCCGTCATGGTCACGCCGAGCCGGTCGTCGACGACGACGACCTCGCCGCGCGCCACCAGGCGGTTGTTGACGTAGATGTCGATCGCCTCGCCGACCTTGCGGTCCAGCTCCAGCACGCTGCCCTGCCCCAGCTGCAGCAGCTGGGCGACGCTCATGTGGGCGCGGCCGAGAACGGCCGAGATGTTGACCGGGACGTCGAAGACCGGCGCCAGGTCGGTGGCGGTCTTGCTGTCGAAATCGACCGAGGCCTCGCTGGCCAGCGGCTGGTCCGGCGAGAACTCCTCGAGGGTCAGGTTGTCTTCAGCCATGTGGGCCTCCCAGGGGGGCATGTTCCGGTGGAATCAGGGGTTCGGCGTGCAGGCCTTCGGCGGCCAGAGCCTGGTCGAGGGCGGCCTGGATGCGACCTGCGGCGTCGACGGGATCGAAGGCGGCGCGGCCGTCGCCCCAGTCGAGGATGAAGGCGGCCAGGGTCATGCCGGGCTCGGCCCGGGCCTCGATGCGGCCGGAGTGGCCCAGGCTGCTGGCCATGCCGTCGAGGGCGGCCTGGACCCGTTCCTGGGCTTCTGGGGCGACCTTGACCAGCAGGCGCGGGCTGGCCTCCACCTCGCGGGACAGGGCTTCGAGGGCGGCGGTGACGGGGGCTTCCGGGTAACGGGCCAGGGCGCTGTCGGCGATCTTGCGGGCGGCGGCCATGCTCAGGGCGGCAGTGTCGGAGCGGTGGGCGTGGGCCACCTGGGCCAGGGCGCCCAGGCCCTGGCGGGCGGCGTCGGCAAGCCGGTCCATGGCCTGGGCCAGCGCCATCTCGGCTTGGGCCATCGACGAGCCCTCGCCCTCGGCGTAGGCGGCGGCGCGGATGGCCTCGACCTCCTCGGGCGTGAAGGTGCGCTTCTGGCGCGGCGGCTGGTAGGCGACCGCGCCGACGTCGTCGAACTCGGTGTCGAAGGTGAAGGGCCGGGAGCCGGAGGGGGCGTAGGGGCTGGTCATCAGTAGATCAGCTCATCATCGCCGCCGGCCCCGGCCAGCATGATCTCGCCCTTGGCGGCCAGATCCTTGGCCACCTGAACCATGGCCATCTGCGCCTGGTCGACATCCTTCAGGCGCACCGGACCCATGCCTTCCATGTCCTCGCGCATGATCTTGGCGGCGCGTTCGGACATGTTGGAGAAGAACATCTCGCGCAGGGCGTCGGAGGAGCCCTTCAGGGCCAGGCCCAGCTGGTCCTTCTCGACCGCGCGCAACAGGGTCTGCACCCCGCCGGGATCGAGCTTGGAGAGGTCCTCGAAGACGAACATCAGCGCCCGGATGCGCTCGGCGCTCTCGCGGTTGCGTTCTTCCAGGGCGGCGATGAAGCGGCCCTCGGTCTGGCGATCGAAGTTGTTGAAGATGTCGGCCATCAGCTCATGGCTGTCGCGCTTGGAGGTGCGCGCCAGGTTGGACATGAACTCGACGCGCAGGGTCTGTTCGATCTTGTCGAGGATGTCGCGCTGCACCGGCTCCATGCGCAGCATCCGCTGGACGCATTCGAGGGCGAAGTCCTCGGGCAGGCAGGTCAGCACCCGCGCCGCGTGGTCGGCCTTGATCTTGGACAGCACCACCGCGACGGTCTGGGGGTATTCGTTCTTCAGGTAGTTGGCGAGCACCGCCTCGTTCACGTTGCCCAGCTTGTCCCACATGGTGCGACCCGCCGGACCGCGGATCTCCTCCATCAGGTTGTCGACCTTCTCGGGCGGCATGAAGGAGGACAGCAGGCGCTGGGTCTGCTCGAAGCTGCCCATGATGGCGCCCGAGCTGCTCATGCCCGAGACGAATTCGACCAGCAGCTCCTCGACGACGCTGGCGGCCACGGTGCCCAGCCCGGCCATCGCCTGGGAGATTTCTTTGATCTCCTCGTCGTCCAGCGTCTCCCAGATCCGGGTGTGGTCCTCGCCGAGGGCCAGCATGACGACGGCCGCCTTCTCCGGCCCGCTCAGCCGGGCGGAATCGTTGATCGCCTTGGATTTGGGGCTCCGGCTCATGCGGTCTCATGCAGCCAGCTGCGAAGGATCGAGACCGATTCCTCCGGGTGGTTGTCGACGAACTCGCTGACCCGCTTGACGCTGCTGGCCTTCACCTGGCCCTCGATGCGGGCGATGTCGATGCGCTGGTCCATCTCGCTGGGCAGGGCCAGCATCTCGCCGGTGGCCGGGTCGTACTGCACCTGCATCTGGGCGGCGTCGGCCGGCGCCGCGCCGCGGGCGCCGGCGGCGCCAGCCAGCATCGGCATCGGTCCGCCGGCCGGCTGGCCGAGGGACTTCAGCAGCGGCCGCAGGCCGAAGACCATCAGCAGCAGGACGACGATGGCGCCCAGGCCCAGTTCGATGAAACGCATGATGTCGTTCTTGTCGAAGCTGAACATGCCGGCCTTGCCGTCGCCTTCCAGGGCGTCGTCGCGGGAGAAGCGGACGTTGACCACCTTGACGGTGTCGCCGCGGCCGGCGTTGAACCCGACGGCGGCCTTCACCAGCTCGTCCAGCTTGGCCATCTCCTCGGGGGTGCGGGCGGTGTAGGGACCAGGCTTGCCGCCGGTCCCCGCCCCCGTCGCGCCATCGACGGCGACCGCGACGCTGAGCTTCTGGACCGTGCCGGGGGCCAGGACCTCGGTGCGGAGGGTCTCGGAGATCTCATAGTTGGTGGTCGACTGCGCGCCCGTCGTCTTGTTCTTGTTCAGCGGCAGGAAGTTGGGATTGCCGGCGTCGCCGGCCGGGATGTTGGCGCCGGCCGTGACCGTGTCGCTGTTCTGGGCCGAGCCTTCCTCGCTGGCCTCCTCGCTGGTCTGCTCGGAGCGGATGACCTGGCCGTCCGGATCGTAGGTCTTCTTCTGCTCGGTGACCTGGGCCATGTCGATGTCGGCCGACACCTCGACCCGGGCCTTGCCCACCCCGACGATACCCTCGACCTGTTGACGGATGCGTTCGGCCAGGTCGCGCTCGATCTGGGCCTTGCGGTCGTCGGCGATGGCGCCCAGGGCGCCGCCCTTGCCGAGCACCGCCAGGGTCTTGCCGTCCTTCATGTCGACAACGCCGACATTCTCGGGCTTGAGGCCGTCGACGGCGCCAGCCACCAGGTTCTGGATCGCCTGCACCTGATCCTGGCTGGGCTTGCGGCCCGACATCTCCAGAGAGACCGAGGCGGTCGGCTGGCCGGCCTCGTCCTCGAACAACTGGCGCTTGGGGATGTTGAGCAGGACGCGCACGTCGGTGACGCCGTGCAGGCCCTTGATGGTGCGCTGCAGCTCGCCCTCGAGAGCGCGCTTGTTGTTGATCTGCTGGACGAAGTCGGTCTGGCCGAGGGCCGAGCCTTGGTCGAAGATTTCGTAGCCGACCGAGCCGGAGGTCACCAGGCCCTTGCCGGCCACCAGCAGGCGGGTCGAGGCGACTTCGTCACGGTTCACATAGATAGTCGAGCCATCGCCCTTGACCTCATACTTGATGCCGGCCTGGTCGAGCGCGGCGCTGACTTCCGAGGCTTCCTTCAGATCGAGGTTGGAATAGAGCAACTGCTTGGGCTGGCTGAGGAATCCGGTGGTCAGGGCGATGATCGCCGCCAGCAGCCCGACGCCGACGCCGGCCATGACCAGCAACCGGACGAGCCCCGCCCCCTTCAACGCGCCTAGAAACCTGTCCACCCTGGGTTCCCGTTCCCGAAACGACACCAACGCCCGCTTCTGCCGGGTTTGCTAGGCAGGATTTACCGGGTGCTTGGTAAACGGGGCTTTAAGACCCGGCGGCCCCTGGCGCGCCCTTGCGCCGCAGGCCGTGCACCCGCCCATCCCGCCATGGGAAGAAGCGGACCGCGAAACCGGCAGGATGGCGAAGCCCGGTGAAGGATCCCCGATCGACAGGGTGGTTACGGACAGGCCGCCTTGCGCTTTCGCTGTTCAAAAAGGCAACGGCCGCGCCTCCCGTGGGGAGCGCGGCCGCGCTACGTCGCTGAGCCAAAAGGGGCGGAGCGGCTCAGCGATACTGTTGCAGACGGGTGGTGCGAAGGCCCGCCAGGCCGTGCCGGTCGATCGACTGCTGCCAGTTGAGGAATTCCTCGTTGGTCAGGCGATACCGGTCACAGGCGTCATCGAGGGTGAGGAGGCCGCCACGGACCGCCGCCACAACCTCTGCCTTGCGGCGGATCACCCACCGCTCGGTGTTGGCGGGCGGCAGGTCGGACAACGTCAGGGGCGCGCCGGTCGGACCGATCACGTACTTCTCGCCCTTGCTGTTGACCCGCTGCTGCTGCTGCTGAAGCATGGTTCTACGCCTCTCCTGGACATCACTGTTGAGGGAGACCATAGCGCTCACGCGATAACACCCCGTGAATCGGTCTAGTAAAGATACAAGTAACCACGGATTGCCCCCGTCTTAATGCGTTGTTTCATCTTGAGACACCAACGTTAACCGGCGTTAGCATCTTGGTTAATTATCTCTTGATGCTCAGCAGCTCTTCCAGCATCTGGTCCGCAGTCGTGATGATCTTTGAGGAGGCCGAATAGGCCCGCTGGGTGATGATCAGGCCGGTGAATTCGCTGGAGAGATCGACGGTGGAGGCTTCCAGCGTGGAGGGCGCGATGGCCCCTGCCCCGCCGGTGCCGGCGGCCTTCAGGCTGTAGGTGCCGCTGTCCTGGGTCACCCGGTAGGAGTTGCCGTTGCTGGAGCGCAGGCCGTCCGGGTTGGCGAAGGTGGCGATGGCGACCTGGGCGATCTGGCGGCTGATGCCGTTGTCGAAGATGGCGGTGACGAAGCCGTCCTCGTCGATCTCGATGTTGGTCAGGTTGCCGAAGGCGGTGCCGTTGGTGTTGACGCCCTGGACGATGGACTGGCTGTCGTACTGGGTCAGGCCGCCGGCCCCTCCCGCCAGGTCGAGCCGGATTTCCTGGGTGTCGACGCCGAGGCCGGCCGCCCATTTGACCTGACCGGCTCCCGGCGCGGCGCCCGCGGAGGCGCCGAAGGTGAGGACCGGGTTGTCTGGGTCCAGCAGGGTGGTGGCGTCGGTGTCCATCCGGCCGTCGGGCGTGAAGGCGACGATGCCGGTTTTGATCTGGCCGTTGGCCAGGCCGGCGCCGCTGACGATGTCGCCGGCTGGAACGGCGCGGATTTCGGCGTACCACTGGTTGGGGGTGGCGCTCTTCAGGAAATCGACCTGCACGGTGCGCTTGCCGCCCTTGGAGTCGGAGACCGGCACCTGCAGCGAGAAGTCCGGCTTTACGCCGGTGCCCAGATCGGCGTCGTACATGGCCATCGAGTTGGTGGCGGCGTTGTAGGTCCCCAGCTGGGCGGAGGTCGCCTGGCTCGACTTCAGGTTGGCGCTGACAGCGATGCGGGTGGTGCGCTCGGCGGCGCCGCCGACGTTGGAGACGTTGATCGAGTCCAGCCGCGACAGGTCCGAAGGGTCGGTGGTGATGACGCCCTGGTCGTCGACCAGCCAGCCCTGCAGGTAGAGGCCCGCCTCATTCTTCAGGTAGCCCAGGTTATCGAGCTGGAACGAGCCGGCGCGGGTGAAGGAGCGGGCGTCGCTGGCCAGGAGGTCCTCGGCCTTCTCGGTGACCACGAAGAAGCCCTGGCCGCTGATCGCCAGGTCGGTCGAGTTGGAGGTCGCCTGCGGCAGGCCCTGCTGGGTCACATAGGCCCGGGTTTGGGCGCTCACCCCGCCGGCCGCGTAGGAGGCGGTGCGGTTGTTTCCCGAGACCATGGTCCCGAAGTTGGCCTGGCTACGCTTGTAGCCGACCGTGTTGACGTTGGAGATGTTGTCGGAAATCGCGGCCAGAGCCGACGAGTTCGCGACCAGACCAGACACCCCGGCGAGCATGGCGCTGTTGATGCTCATTGGTTTCTTATCCTTGCCTAAGCGAAATGGGTTTCATCAGGCGCTTGCTGCGTTTGCGGAGATGTCCGCGTCGGAACCGTTCTGGCCCCGCTTGTTCTGAAGGCAGTCGTCAGATCGTGTTGCTGACGGCCGTGACGGCGCTGATCGGCACGCGGGTCTTGCCGATGGTGACGATGTTGGTCCCGTCGACCGCCTGCACGCCCGTGGCGACGCCGGTCAGGGTCTGGATGGCGCTGATCTTGGCGCCGGCCGAGTCGGTGGCGGTGATCCGCAGGCCGTATTCGCCGTCGGGGAGCTGGGTCCCGAGGTTGCTCTTGCCGTCCCAGGCAAAGGTCTGGTTGCCCGAGCCGACGCCGGTCAGGGCCTTGCTGGCGACCGTCTTGCCGGTGCTGTCGATGACTTCCATGGTCACCTCGGTGGCGGCGCGCGGCAGGTTGTAGGCCCAGGTCGCCTTGCCGTCCGCCAGGCTGGCGGCGGCGGTGGTGGCGGTCACCGTCTTGCCGATCAGGTTGACCGAGTCGGCCAGGCCGCCGTCGCTCATGCCGACAAGGGCCGCCAGCAGGTCGTTGGTCAGCAGCTGCTGCTCGACGCCGGTCATCTGGACGATCTGTTGTGTGAACTGGCTGCTGTCCATCGGCGACAGCGGGTCCTGGTTCTTCAGCTGGGTGGTCAGCAGGCTGAGGAAGGTCTCGGTGCTGTCGGCCAGCCGCGTGCGGCTGTCGGTGATCTTGTCGAGGACATTCGTGCCGGAGGAGACGGAATCGACCATGGGGGCGTCCTAAATCAACAGGTCCAGGCCGCGACGGGCCTGGTAGCGGATGGGGGCGGCGGCAAGCTCTTCGTCGAGGGCGCCGAGCGCCCGGGCGAAGGCCTTGCCGGCCATGTCGGATTGCGAGGCCTGGCCGTCAGAAGCCTGCTGGCGGCGCTCGCCGGTGAAATCGAAGCTGAGGGCGTTGTCGGCCAGGCTGAAGCCGGCCTGTTCCAGGGCCGTGCGCAGTTCCTGGACCCGGCCGCGCAGCTCGCTGAGGCCAGCGGCGCTGTCGAAGCCGAGTTGGGCGGTCAGCTTGCCGTCCGAGGCGATCTCGACACTGACGTCGACCTTGCCGAGGCCGTAGGGGTCGAGCTGCATGTCGAATTTGGTCGACCGCCCCTCGAGCTTGTCGAGGATGCCGGCGGCCAGCTTGGCGACCGTCTCCGGCGCGCCCCGCACCTGGGTCGCGAGGGTCGCGGCCCCGGCGGCGACGGTTTCCAGCCGGGCCGCCAGGGTCTGGACGGCGGTCTCGCCGGTGCGGGCGGGGGTGGCGGCGGTCTCGGCCTCCCGGGCGGCGATCTCGACCGGCGCGCGCTCCTCCCCGGCGGCTTCGACGAGGTCGGCCTCGGCGGTGTCGACCGGCGTGGCCTGGGTCCGGGCGTTGATGTCTTCGACTTTCGCGACCTTGCCGTCAGCCGTCTTGCGCGGGGCCAAGGCCTTCGGGTCGACGGGCGGGGCCACGACGACCGGGGCGGCGACGGTTTCAGGCGTGGTCCGGGCAGCGGCCTCGGCGGCGGCCTGGCCGCTGGCCTCGGCCTGGATCTGGGCGACGACGGCGGCTTGCACAGCCTGTTCGGCGGACGGCGGGGCGATGGTGGCCTGGGCGGCCGAAGCGGGAGTCGCCGTAGACCGGGCGGCCAGCAGGCTCTGCAGCGACTGGGCGGCCGTCTGGCCCTGGACCGGCTTGAAGCGGTCCAGGATGGCCGGATCGACGGCTTCCGGCGGCTGGCGGCGCAGGAGGGCGTCGAGCGCGGAAGGCTCCGCGCCATCCGACTGAGCGGGCGCGGTCGCCGCAGGCTCGGCCTGCTCCGCCCCCGGTGTGACGCTCAGGTCCTTCATCGTTTCGCCGGCGAAGGGGCTCTTGCCGTCCGGGACGGCGCAGGTCACCGGAGCCTCCGCCTCGGAAGCCGGGGCCTGGCCCAGCGCCTGGGTCAGCCAGGCCGAGGAGCCGGCTTGGGCCAGCAGGGCGGCGAGGTCGCCGCGCTCGGCGGGAGTGTCGGTCGCCGCTTGCGGGGCGGTCTCGCCGGGGGTCTTGGCCTTGCCGCCTGCGTCCTGCAGCGACTGGGTCAGCATGCCCAGCAGCGCCTCGAAGCCGCCCAGCGCCGCGCCCGTGGCGTCGCCCATCGCCAGCCGGCCGCCCGGCTGGGCGAAGGAGGCCAGGATGGAGGCGGGCTCGGTCATGGGGGCGGTGGGCGTCCGTGGGCTGGAGGAGATCGGCGGCGCCTGCTGCGCCTTTATTCGGACCTCCCCAAGCAACCCCCGGGCCAACACCTCAAGCTATTGTTTCTATTCAACTATACAAGGCACGGGCGGTCGCCGCCCGGCAGGACCCATGGCGAATCTTGCCGGGCTGGCCCGGTCGAAAAGGACTGGCGGCGCCGCCCTGGTCCGGTTGGCGCCGTCCTTGCGCAGGTCTGCTCGAACATTCCCGGCGCTTCAGAAGGAAGCCCAGTAAAATCAATAGCTTGGTTTGGACCCTATACGCGCGGGCATGGCCCCGCCCGGCAGAAACAGCCGGATAGCGTCAGGTCTTGCCGGGCAGGAGTTGCGAAGGGCCATGTCCCTCAACAGCATCATGTCTTCGGCCACGACGGGCCTGATGGCGGCCCAGACCGGTCTGCGCGCCGTCTCGGACAACATCGCCAACGTCAACACCACCGGCTACGTCCGCAAGCTGGTCAGCCAGCAGCCGCTGATCTCGGCCGGCCTCGGCGTCGGGGTCGATGTCGCCCGGGTGGTGCTGGCCAGCGACAAGTTCCTGCAGAGCTCCGCCCTCAAAGCCGCCGCCAGCGCCGGTTCCTCCGGGGTCATCGCCGACCTGCTCGACCGCACACAGGCGGAATTCGGCGATCCCTCGACGGGCTCCAGCTTCTTCACCCGGCTGGACAGCATCTACTCGGCCTTCTCGGCCGCGGTGGACGATCCCAACTCCACGGTGCGGCGCGGCACCGCGGTCAACCAGATCAGCGACTTCCTCACCGAGTCGGGCCGCATCTCCACCCAGATCAAGAGTCTGGAGGACGAGGTCGACAGCCGCATCCAGGCCAAGGTCGAGCGGGTCAACCAGCTGCTGCAGGAGATCGACAGCCTCAACGCCGACGTCACTCGCAGCAAGGTGGTCAACGGCGACGCCACCGGATCGGAAAACCTGCAGATCCAGCGGATCAACGAGCTGTCCTCGCTGATCGACATCAACGTGCAGTCCCGCGAGCAGGGCGGCGTCGTCATCCGCGCCTCCGACGGCCTGCCGCTGGCCGGCCAAGGCGGGGCGGCCACGCTCGCCTTCGTGCGCACCCCCGGGGCGGCCGGCGAGATCACGGTCACCATGGGCAGCGCTTCGGGATCGACCTCAATGCGGGCCCGGCTGACCGGCGGCGAGATCGCCGGCCTGCTGCAGGTGCGGGACGTGGACCTGCCGGCCATCAGCGACGAGCTGGGCGAGTTCGTCAGCCGGGCGGTGGACGAACTAAACCGCGCCCACAACGCCTCGGCCAGCGTGCCGCCGCCGGCCGTCATGAACGGCCGCAACACCGGCCTGGACCTGCCGACCGCCGTCAGCGGCTTTACCGGCCGCACCTCCCTGGCCGTGGTCTCGCCGACCGGCGCCCTGCAGCGGACCGTCGACATCAATTTCGACGCCGGCACGATCAGCGTCGATGGCGGCGCGGCCAGCGCCTTCACCCCGGCAAGCTTCCTGAGCAGCCTCAACACCGCCATGGGTGGCATGGGTTCGGCGACCTTCGCCAACGGCGCGCTGAACCTCTCGGCCACTGGCGGCAACGGCCTGGCCTTCGCCGAGAACGCCGCCACGCCCTCGGCCAAGACCGGCAAGACCTTCTCCCATTTCTTCGGCCTCAACGATCTCGTCACCAGCACCGGCTTCGCCAACTACGAGACCGGTCTCAAGGCCACCGACCCGCACGGCTTCACGGCCGGCGATCAGATCACATTGCGCATCGCCGACGCCGAGGGCTCTCGCATCCGCGACATCAGCGTCGCCGTGCCGGCCGGCGGCACGATGCAGGATCTGGTCAACGCTTTGAACAGCAGCAGCGACGGGGTCGGCCTGTATGGTCAGTTCAGCCTCGACGCCAACGGCCAGATGGGCTTCGCCCCTGGGCCGGCCGGCTATGGCCTGACCGTGGTCAGCGACAACACCCAGCGCGGGGCTGGCGGTCCCTCGATCACCGAACTCTTCGGCGTCGGCCAGGCGCAACGCGGCGGCCGGGCCGAACGCTACGCGCTGCGCAGCGACATCGCCGCCAACTCCGCCAAACTCGGCCTCGCCACGCTCGATCTCGCCCAGGCCGCCAGCGGCAATCCGGTGCTGTCGGCCGGCGACGGACGGGGGGCGCTGAAGCTGGCTCAGTCGGGCTCGATCAACACGCGCTTCGACTCGGTCGGCACCCTCAACAGCGTCTCGATGAGCGTCACCCGCTACGGCGCCGAACTGGCCGGCTCGATCGGCCGCCGTGCCGACGCGGCCGCCTCGCGGCAGGAAAGCGCCCTGGCCGTGGCCGAGGAGGCGACGGCGCGGCGGGCCTCGGTCGAAGGGGTCAACCTGGATGAGGAGCTGATCTCGATGACCACCTATCAGCAGGCCTTCAACGCCTCGGCCCGGATCATCCAGGCCAGCAAGGACCTCTATGACATTCTCCTCGGCATGGTGAACTGAGCATGACCCGCGTCTCCACAAGTCACGGCTACTCGGTCGTCCTCTCCAACCTGATGCGGGCCGGCGCCAACCAGGAAGAAGCCCAGAACCAGGTCTCCAGCGGCCGCGCCGCCGACAGCCTGCGCGGCTTCGCCCCGCAGGTCGAACAGCTGATCGCCGCCAACTCGGTGATGGCGCGGGTCGAGGGCTATCTCGACCAGGGCAAGCTGATCGTCTCGCGGCTGGAAGCCCAGGACCTTGCTCTGCGCGAGACCGCCAACTCCGCCCTGGGGGCGCGAGGGACTCTGGCCGAGGCCCTGGCCTCCGACCGGGGCGACGCCATCATGGGCGAGCTGCAGGGCCACTTCCTGACCGCCGCCGAGGCGCTGAACGCCCAGCAGGGCGGCCGCTATCTTTTCGCCGGGGCGCAGGTCAACACCCGGCCGGTCGAGGCCAGCCGCCTGAGCGACCTGACTGCCGTCGCCGATGTCTCCGACCTGTTCGTCAACGACGCCCTCAAGCCGGTCAGCCGCCTCGACGACAACATCACCATCCAGAGCGGCTTCCTGGCCGACGAGGAGGGCACGGAGCTGTTCCAGGCCTTCAAGGAGGTGCAGGCCTATGTCGAGGCCAACGGCGCCTTCAGCTCGCCGCTGACCAGCGCGCAGAAGACCTTCATCGAGGGCATGCTTCCCAAGTTCGACGCCGCCAACAAATCGCTGACCGACACCGCCTCGCTGAACGGCGCCAACCAGGTGCGGGTCGACAACAGCCTGGCGCAGCACGAGGACCGCTCCACCCTGCTGAAGGGCGAGATCAAGGACATCGCCGAAGTCGACATGGCGGAGGCCATCAGCCGCCTGGAACAGGCCCAGACGGCCCTGCAGGCCTCGGCCCAGGTGTTCACCACCCTGAGGGGCAGCTCACTCCTGGAGCTCCTGAGGACCTAGCCCTACGGCAGGCCGCCGTAGAGGTACCAGCCGCCCGCGGGGTCTTGCGAACCCGTGGAGAGATTGGTGTTCGCCGACTGGTCGCCGTTGATGCGCATCTGGTAGTCGACGCGGTTGTCGCCATCCACGTCGTACTGGAACAGCGTCGTGTTGCTGGCCTGCGAATAGACCAGCCTGGCCTGGCCGGCCGTGCCGTTGAAGGCCGACACGAAGTACAGCTCGGTGGCGTTGAGGCCGATGGACTCGCCGGCTTCCAGGTCCAGGATGGTGTCGGTCTCGATGGCCTGTCCGGCGACGACCGGCTCGATGAGACCGCCGGCGTCGAAGTAGTCGACGCCCGCGCCGCCGGTAAGCTTGTCGTTGCCCGAGCCGCCGAACAGGAAGTCGTCGCCATCGCCGCCCAGCAGGGTGTCGATCCCCGCGCCGCCGTAGAGGTCGTCCGCGCCGCCGTTGCCGGACAGCCGGTCGTTGCCGTCCCCGCCGAACAGGCTGTTGCCGTCATCGGTGCCGGTCAGGGTGTTGTTGAGGCTGTTGCCGTAACCGTCCTGATTGCCGACCCCGGCGAGGAGCAGGTTCTCCACATTGTCGCCCAGCACGTAGCCGTCCAGCGTGGTGCGGACGGTGTCGATGCCGACCTCGGCGGCCTCGGTGACCTGGTCGCCGAAGCTGTCGACATAGTAGACGTCACTGCCGGCGCCGCCGGTCATGATGTCGTCGCCGGTTCCGCCGTCGAGGACGTCGTTGCCTTCGCCGCCATCGAGCGTGTCGATGCCGTCGGCGCCGACCAGATAGTCGTTGCCGCCCAGGCCGTTCAGGGTGTCGTTCCCCGCCACGCCGAAGATCTTGTTGTTGATGCTGCTGCCGGTGATGGTCGAGCCGGCCACATTGGTGACCTGGATGGTCTCGATGTCGGCGTCGGCGCTCAAGGCGAAGGCCGCGGCGCTGACGAACACCTTGTCCAGCGTGCCGTCGCCGGCGAGTTCGGTGATCGTGTCGGAGCTGCTGTCGACATAGTAGGTGTCGTTGCCCGCCCCGCCGGCCATGTCGTCGGCGCCCGTGCCGCCGTCGAGCAGGTCGTTGCCCGCGCCGCCGATCAGGTCGTCCGCGCCGGCCCCGCCATAGAGTTTGTCGCTGTCGGCGCCGCCGTCCAGGGTGTCGGCGCCGACGAGGCCGTTGAGGATGTCGTTGCCGGCCATGCCCGACAGCACGTTGTCGAAGTTGTTGCCGTTGATGGTGTTGGCCTGGGCGCTGCCCGTGCCGTTCTGGGCGAAGGCGCCGACCAGGTTGAGCGTCTCGACATAGTCGCTGAGCACATAGCTGGTCGCCGTCGACTTGACCGTGTCGGCCCCGCCGGTCGAGGTTTCGATGATGATGTCGCCGGCCTCGTCCACCGAATAGGTGTCGTAGCCGTTGCCGCCTTCGAGGGTGTCGGCGCCCGTGCCGCCGTCGAGGGTGTCGTTGCCCTCGCCGCCGATCAGGTGGTCGACGCCGCCGCCGCCGGAGATGTTGTCGACGCCCGCGCCGCCGTCGAGGGTGTTGGCCCCGTCGTTGCCGATGAGGCGGTTGTTGACCGAATTGCCCGTGCCGTCGACGTCGTCGGTCCCGATCAGGGTCAGGTTCTCGATCTGACCGGTCAGGTTGACGTTGGCGGCGTCGACCAGGGTGTAGCTGATCGAGCTGTAGACGATGTCGGCCACGCCGGCGGTGTCGATGACCACGTCACCGATGTTGTCGACATAGTAGGTGTCGTTGTTCGCGCCGCCCGACATGGTGTCGGCGCCCAGCCCGCCATTGAGGATGTTCAGCGTCGAGCTGCCGGTCAGGAAGTCACCGAAGGCCGAGCCGATCAGGTTCTCGATCTGGATCAGGGTATCGCCCTGGGCCCAGCCGCCGGAAGCGGTGTTGGTGGTCAGGTTGACGGTCACCGGGGCGTCGGAGCCGGTGTAGTCGACAGTGTCGAAGCCGCCGCCGCCGTTCAGGCTGTCGGAGCCGGCGCTGCCCTCGATCAGGTCGTCGCCGCCCAGGGCCAGGACCGTGTCGTTGCCGGCCAGGCTGCCGCGGGTGGCGCCGAACTTGGCCAGGTAGCTGGCGGCGGTGAAGACGTCATTGCCCTCGGTGGCGATGGCCGCCGAGCGCACGAACAACAGGGAGGTGAGGCCCGGGTCGTGGTCCGACAGCTGGGTCGCGAATTCCGAGTTGATGTGGATGATGTCGTATTGCGCCCCGACCAGCAGGTCGAGGGTGGCGATGATGTTGTCCAGCGCCTGGGCGTTGCCGTCGAAACTGTAGCTGTAGCGCTCTTCCGGCGGCAGCAGCTCGATCAGCGCCTTCATCACCTGCTCGCCGTCGACGAAGGTGCTGGGGGTATTGCCCGAGCCGGCGATCAGCCGCTGGATCTCGCCGGTGATGATCTCGATGACCGGGAAGATCTGGAAGTCGTTGAAGTCGCCGAGGGCGACGATCTTGTCGTTCAGCGGGTTACCGTCGGCCAGGATGCCGTCGATGAACACCTTCACGGCCTCGGCCTGGCCCTCGCGTTTGACCGAATCCGAGTTCAGCGGCTCGGCGTAATATTCGCTGTCGAGGTTGGAGCCGACCAGCACGGCCGATCCGCCCTTGGAACTGAAGTGGTTGTTGATCACCCAGAAGCTGCCGCCCTGCGTCTCGGTGTAGCCGGCCGGGGTGAACTCGATCGGGATCGACTTGCGGGTGGCGGCGAAGTCGGTGTCGCCCGTGCCGATACGGTCGGCGGTGGGGAACTTGGAGATGAAGGGGTTGGAGGTGGCGACCAGGCCGTTGCCGGAGGTCGGGGTCACGGCGGTCGCCTGGTAGAGGAAGGCCACCTGGATGTTGCCGCCGCCGACGCCGCCCTCCGCGTCATCCACGGGGTCGGACAGGATGCCGTAGTACTGCACGCCGGTGCGGTCGAAGATCGTCTGGATCAGCTGCCCCATCGTCAGGGTGGCGTCGCTGCCGCCCGTCGACGAGGTGCCGTTGAAGTCCTGCAGTTCCTGCAGGCCGATGATGTCGGGGGTCTTCAGGTTGGTGCCGATGGCGTCGGCCAGGTTGTTCAGCGTCGTCTGGGTGGTTGTCCCGTCGCCGCCGGCGAAGCCCAGCGGGGCCAGGTTGCGGACGTTGAAGGTGGCGATGGTCAGCCGGTCGAGGTTCTCCTCGATGACCGTAATTTCCTTGACCAGGGTGGAGGCGTTGAAGGTCACCGCCTCGGTGACGTTGACGTCGTAGAAGCCGAAGCCGTAGCCGACCACGCCGGTGACATCACCGTCGCCGGTGACGGTCTGGCCGACGCTGGTGATGGCGCCGATCGAGCCGCCCAGCGCTTCGTCGTCGAGCTGGATGCGCTCGGGGTTGAAGTCGAACGACTTGTCGGCCGGCAGGGTGCCGTTGGGGCTGTCGTCACTGATCGTCAGGCCGCCGCGGCTGTTGAGGCTGTTGTTGGCGCCGACGTCCGGGGTGACCACCACCTCGCCGAAGCCCGACTTGAACGGGCTGGTGGTGTGGACGTCCTGCAGGGTGACGTACATCCCCTCCAGGCTTTCCCAGAAGTCGACGCCGTCGACGGTCGGATCGAAGCCGTTGGTGGTCGAACCCAGGGTATGCAGCGGCGGGGTGACGTCGGCGCCGTTGGCCAGGTCGCCGATGACCACCGCGTCCGGCAAGCCGTAGCCTGCTTGCAGAAGCGTGGTGCTGGTCACGCTGACAATTTCTGTCAGGGTGAGGTCGCCGGCCGCCGGGGTGAATTCCGAAACCGTGCCGCTGACCCGCACCAGGTTGCCGACCGCGATGCTGGCCGGCAGGCCGCCGGCCCCGACGAAGACATAGACGCCATCGGAGGTGTTGCGGTCGCCGTCGCCGTTCGGATCCTGGATCCAGTAGGCGTTGCCGTCCTTGTCGATGGCGGTGACGACGCCGAGGGTGGTGACCGTCTGGCCATTGAGGGCCGAGACATGGCCGGCGCCCTGGATGTCGTAGATCCGGGTGACGTCGTCGTTGATGATCGTGCCGGTGGCGTTGCCGTCGGCGATTGTGGTCGAGCCGACCGTGTTCTGGATGTTGGTGATCGAGACGTCGATGGTCTCGTCGGCCTCGATATCCAGGTCGCCGTTGATGGTCACCGTCACCGTCTGGGTCAGCGGACCGCCGTTGGTGAAGGTGACCGTGCCGCCGCTCACGGGATCGTAGTCGCTGCCGGCCGTCGCCGAGCCGAGGACGCCGGTGCTGAAGTCGACGGTGAAGGCGGTGTTCTCGTCGGTGCGGGTGACCGTGAAGGTCATCACCGACGTGCCGGCGTCGCCCTCGGCAACGCTGACATCGCTGATCGAGACCGTCGGCGGGAAGTCGTCGTTGGTGATCGTGCCGGCGCCCTGGGCGTCGGTGACGGTCGCCGTCTGGACGGTGTTGACCACGTTGGTCAGGTTGACCAGCACGGTCTCGCTGGATTCGATGTCGAGATCGCCGTTGATGGTGACGCTGACCGTCTGGGTCAGGGCGCCGCCAGCCGTGAAGGTGAGCGTGCCGCTGGCGCTGTCGTAGTCCGATCCGGCCAGGGCCGTTCCATCGGCGGTCGCGTAGTCGACCGAAAAGGCGCCGGTATTGTTGGTCCGGGTCACCGTGAAGGTGAGCAGGCTTGTTCCAGCGTCGCCCTCGATGATGGAGACATCGTCGATGGTCACGGTGGAGGTGCCGGCGGCGTTGACCGTGAAGGCGGTCGGGTAGGTCTGGACGACGGCATCATCGGTGGTCCAGTTGGCCGGATTGGCGATATTGGCCAGGATCTCCGCGCGCGTGCCGGTCAGCGGGCCGGTGTAGGCGCCGTTGTCGACAGCGAAAGCCAGCGCCGTGCTGCCGAAGGTCAGGCCGGTGGGTACGGCAGACGTCGCGGTCGAGGTGGAATCGCCGGCATAGGTCGTGTTGCCGTCACCGACTTCCAGCGCGAACAGGAAGGTGAAGGGCGCGGTGTTGGGCGCCGAGGCCTGATAGGCGAAAATCTGATCGCCGGCGGCCGCCAGGTTGAAGTTGGAATTGCCCGTCAAGGTCACGACCTGGCCCGCGGCCAGCCCTCCGGCCGGGACCGTGTAGGTGACGACCCCTTCGCCGGTCCGGAAGGCGCCGGCGGCCGTCCAGCCGTTGTCGGTGAAGTAGATGACCGTGCCCGCCGCGATGGCGACTGTCGCCACGAAGGCGAAGGTGTCGGCGGGACCGGTCGAGCCGTCCGTCGAGAAACCGACGAGCGCAATATCACCGGGAGCGAGATCAGCCATGGGAACGCACCTTTACTGAGGGAGGTAACCGACCGGTCGCGCCGGGCGGAAAGCGGGATGTGAGGAATGGTGGCGGCGGGCAGCCGGTACGCAGGCCATTTTCAGGCAGTTCGTCGTACTCAAGCAGGTCCCCCGGGCGCCGTGCGAAATCGTTACCGATCTCTTAAGAGCTCACCATGACAACGAGACGACGGAAGAGTCGAATCGATTCCGCGGCCTACGGCGGTGCGTCAGCGTTGTTTTGTCAAACGCCCCGAAACGGGCTCTAATTTCGCGTTTCAAGCGAAGGACAGCCTCATGATCGATCATCTGGGCATCAATGTTGCCGACTTTGCCGCCGCACGGGCTTTCTACGACGCGGCCCTGGCCCCGCTGGGCATCGCTGTCGTCATGCAGGTGGGGCCGGAGGAAACCGGCGGTTCCAGCCATTGCGGCTATGGCGCCACCGCCGACCGGCGCGACATCCAGGCCGGCAAACCGAGCTTCTGGATCGGCGATGGCGGCGGGCCGACGGGTCCGGCCCACATCTGCTTCCTGGCCCAGGACCGGGCGGCGGTCGACGCCTTCCACGCCGCCGCCCTGGCCGCCGGCGGAACCGACAACGGCGCGCCCGGCCTGCGTCCGCACTATCACCCGGGCTACTACGGCGCCTTCGTGCTCGACGCGGAGGGGCGCAATGTCGAGGCGGTGCATCACACCTGGCCGGGCTAGGAGCGCGCCAAGGCTCATGTCCGATTGGGGGCCGAGGGTTTCGCTCGCCGCCCCCTTCCACTAAGTCCGGGGCATGACCGTTCTCGGCACGCTGAACCTCGCCATCATGATCGCCGTCCTGGCCTGCTGCATCGGCGGGGTCATGGGCGGACTGCGGATCGCGCGGCCGAGGTCCCTCAAGCCGCGCGGCCGGGCCGAGGAGCGGGCCTATGGCGGCATGCTGATCCTGGCCCACGCCGGGGCCGCCATGGGGCTGGGCTACGCGCCAAGCCTCGGCCGGCTGTTGGCGGCAGCGGTGGCGCTGGGCTGGCTGGGGGCGGCGCTGGGGCGCCTGCTGTCGCTGCTGCTCGATCGCCAGAAGGACCCGATGCTGCGCCAGGCCCTGATCCTCGAACTGCTGATGGCCCTGGCGCTCGGCCTGCCTTGGCTGGGCGTCGGCGGAACCAGCTTTGGCGGCGGAACCGAAGTTTAGAGTCTCGCGGTCGGGCGAAGGGTGGCGTGACTGGCGCCCAGCAGGGCCGCGACCGCCAGCTGCCGCGTCGAGCTGAGGCTGCACAACATCAACGACCGGACGGACGGGCCGCCCGCGCCCACCGCCTCGCGCGCCCAGCGGACGAAGTCGGCCTCGCTCGGCGCGCCGGCGCATTCGACGGTCAGGCCCTGCAGGCGCGCCTCGGTCAGGCCGCTCATCAAACCGGCGGCGGCGCTGACCCGGCCGACCACATAGAGGCAGAATGGCCGGATGAGCGAGACCACCGCCGCCAGGGCGCCGGGCGGCACGCCCTCGATGTCGCAGATCTCGCAGATCACCCCGTGGCGCACGGACGCCTGCGCCTCGCGGAACAGGCCGACCACCGCCGCCCGGCCGTCGGCGCTGGACAGGGTGATGTAGGAGACCGGCAGCATGAGGCTGGGCATCTTCGCCCCGCTATCCTCCGAGCGCAGGCGGTCCAGTCCCCGCCCGATGGTGGCAAGATCGATCCGTAGGATGTCGGCGCGGGACAGATTGCCCAGCTCGACCGCGCTCAACGGTCGGTCGGTCGGGGTTTCGCGCACCCGCCGGGCGACCCGGTAGCCAATGCGGGTCGAGCCCTTCAGCCGGATGATCGGCTCCAGCACACAGGACACCCGCACGCGCTGGCCAGTGGCGGCCACGAACGGCGACCAGCGATCGGCCGAGCCGCGCTGCTCGCCGCCCGCCCGGACCGATCCGGCCCGATCCACGGCGGCGACGTCGATGCGGGCGCCATGCACCCCCTCCGTAGAGATGTGGCTGACCGTATGCACCCGGATGTCGGCCATCAGCGCCGCGCCCAGGAAGTGGTTGAGGATGTTGCGCAGGACATTCAGGCATCCCGCCTGACCGGCCAGGGCGCTGACACCAGGCTGGGACACCACATAGTCGGTGGCGGAGATGCGCTGGAACATGCCCTGCCCGGCCAGCTGGCGCTCCAGGGTGCGCTCGGCGTGGTCCTGAACCCGCTCCTGCCGGGCTGCCCAGCGTTCGCCCAGCTGCTCGGCGATGGCCGACAGGCTGATGATGGTCACGGCGCCCTGGGCCACCGCGCCGGAAGCCTGCAGCCGGTCGAGGACGTCTGTCGCCTCGACGCTGTCGATCGCCAGCAAGGCGTCGGCGGCGGCGGGGCCGGACTCAGGCAAGGGCGCCTGTTTCACCGGTGGCCGCCGGTTCGAAGGTCTCGGTGTCCTCGACCAGTCGCCCGATCTCGGCGATCAACAGTCCCGGAGAGATCGGTTTGGCGACCACCCCGTCCATGCCGGCGGCGCGATAGGCATCCAGTTGATGGGCCATGACATTCGCGGTCAGGGCCAGGATCGGGACCTGGCGGACTGGCCCGTCCAGGGCGCGGATGGCGCGAGCGCAGGCCATGCCATCCATGCGCGGCATCTGGATGTCCATCAGCACCAGGTCGAACGCTCCGTCCCGCGCCGCCGCCAGTCCTTCATGGCCGTCCTCGGCCTCCACGACATCGGCCCCCAGGCTGGTCAGGAGGGTATGGGCCACCACGCGGTTGGTCGGATTGTCCTCGACCAGCAGGATGTTCAGGCCGCTGAGCAGACCCGGCTCGACGGCGTCGGCGGCGACGGGGGCGACTGCCGGCTGCGCGTCGAAGACCAGACGGAAGACAGAGCCCTTCCCCTCGACGCTGCTGAAGGTGACGTCGCCGCCCATCAGCCGGACCAGGCTGCGGGTGATGGATAGACCCAGCCCGGCGCCGCCAAAGTCGCGAGCCATGTCGCCCCGCGCCTGGCGGAAGCGCTCGAACAGGCCGTCCTGGGCCTCGGCGGCGATGCCGACGCCGGTGTCCTCCACCTCAATCGTCACCCGCAGGGCGCCCCCTTCGACGGGACCAACCTCCAGCCGCACGGCGATGTGGCCGACCGGGGTGAACTTCACGGCATTGCCAATCAGGTTGAACATGGCCTGGCGCAGGCGCACCGGATCGGCGGCGATCCATGTCTCGCCCCCCTTGGCCGTCCAGTGAAGATCAAGCCCTTTGGCCCGGGCCTCTTCGTCCAGCAGGCCGGCGACCCCGTTCAGGATCTCGCCCACCTGGACAGGCTCGGGGATCAGGTCGAACTGACCGGAGTCGATCCGGGACAGGTCGAGGATATCATTCAGCAACTGTGACAGCATGCGGCCGGAATCTTCGGCAAGGCGCATCAACTCACGCCCTTGCGGCGAGATCGGCTCAACTTTCAACAGGTGGAGCGCGCCGAGGATGCCGTTCATCGGGGTGCGGATTTCATGGCTGATGTTGGCCAGGAACTCGTCCTTGGCGCGGGTCGCGGCCTCCGCCTCCAGCCTGGCCCGCTCGAGGGCGGCGTTGGTCTCGACCTGGGCGGTGACGTCGCGACTGACGTCGATCAATCCAACCGGCCTGCCATCTTCGCTGACCAGCTTGACCGACGACTGGACCCACAGCCAGTGGCCGGCCTTGTGACGCAGCCGCACGGTGATCACCTCGGTGCGGGACACGTCGGCCAGCATCCGTCCGAAGGCGCCCAGGCCGATGTCGGCGCAATCCGGGTCGACGAGGTCCATCCGTGACACCCCGATCAGCTCTTCAGGGCGATAGCCAAGGATCGGCAGACAGGCGGGGGAGAGGTACTCGTAGGCGCCGGTCAGATCCGAGCGGGCGATGACGTCGGTGATGTTGTCGGCCAGGATAGCGTAGTTCTTGAGCGCATGATTGAGCCGCCGCTGGCCGTCCTGGGCCGACGGCGTTTCGATGGCCCGGCCAAGGCAGAAGAGCAGGCCAAGGCCAAGGACGACCCAGACGATGGCCATCCGCCGCCAGTCCCACGCCTCTTCAAACGCGAACACCGCGATGACGCCGAAGGCGGGACCGGCGCCGGCCATCAGGAACGTCATCGGCGTATTGTGGAAGAGCAGGAAGACCAGGGCGACGACGACGGTGAACACCACCGCCGCCACCGACTGGCCGATCGGTCCGCCTGTCCGCCACAACAGGACGCCGAGCAGCAGCCACCAGCCGTTTATCGCCAGATAGGCGCCGATGAACGACGCTCTCCGGCCCCAGCCAGGCGCGCTGCCCCGGGCGGGAGGCCGCGTCGCGATCCATCCCCAGGCCTCCAGGCCAAGGCAGCCGCCGATCCAGGCCAGGCAAAATGTCCAGGGCAGCAGGGCGAGCGAGGCGAGGCCACCGAGGACCGCGAAAAGGGCCTTCGCCGGAATGACGCCATAGACCGTCGTGGCCGCATCATCGAGGACGGCAGCCAAGGCCGGCCGGGGCGGCGCAGCCCACTCAATGGCTTCAAATCCGCTGGCGACGTCTGGAAGTCGCGGCCTTTCCGAAAACGGCAAGCGCGGGTGGCGGGTCATTAGGCGATACCGGGGAGTACCATGCGGGGCCGGCCTGCATCTGCCAAAAGCGCCCCACCGCCTGCGGCACATTGTCAACAATGAGGTCCGCTCGGGGAAATCGGGTCAGTTTTGTCGGAACAACGACCAACGGAACCCGTTAGATCGCTGCGGCTTAGTCGGATTTCCGACACAGCGGCGTCGGGGCTTTTCCAGTGTATGAACTACGCGTCTACCTGCCGGGGGAAGATACGCCCATGCGAGTCGTGAAGGCCAAGTCGGCGGTCGAGGTGATGGAGGTGATCCCGCGCCTTCTGGAGGAACATGACGGTTGTGAGCGGGTATCGGCGATCGCGGGAGACAACTTTCTGTTCAGCGTGGACTGCGAAGGCAACCGAATGAGCAGGGACAAGCCGTAGGTCCGCCGCGCGCAGCGACAGCGCACTGTTTTTTTCCGCCCGGGCGCGCTTGACTGACCGCGTGCTCATCCAGCTGATCCGAAACCGTCTCGACCCCTGGCTGGCCCGGCCTGACCGCGGCGCGCCGGCCCTGGCCGAGGTGCGCGACCTGGCGATCGAGACCCGGGGCGGGACCCTTCCCGCCCGCCTCTACAGCAACGAGGCGCAGGACCGCGGCGACCTGCTGGTCTTCCTGCACGGCGGCGGCTTGGTCAGCAGCAGCCTGGCGACCCATGACGGCGTCTGCCGCCGGCTGGCCGGCGGGTCCGGCTTCGATGTGCTGGCCATCGACTATCGCCTGGCGCCCGAGCAACCGTATCCGGCCGCCCACGATGACGCCGAAGCGGCCCTCGCCTTCGCAGCCGAGACCTTTGCGCCCCGGCGCCTGCTGGCCGGCGGCGACTCGGCCGGCGGGCTTCTGGCGGTGGCGGCCGCGCGGCGACGCGCCGCCGCCGGCCAGCCGCTCGACGGGCTGGCCCTGTTCTATCCGGTTCTGGCGCTGGACCCGGTGGCGGACGATCCGCGCCTGTTCCGCCGCAGCCGGGCCTGGATGCGGCGCCAGTACGCGGCAAACCTCGAAGGACCGGTCGACGACCTGGCCTTCCCCCTGGCTGCCGGCCTGCCGCCAACCTTCATCGCCAGCGGCGGCCGCGATCCGACCCGGCTTGACGCTAAGCGGCTGATCGCCGGCGGCGCGCCCGTGACCCACCACCTTGAACCTCGCGCCACCCACGGCTTCCTCAACTTGGCGGCCGTCTCCAGCCGCGCCGCCGCGCAGGCCGACCGGGCCATCGCCGCCCTCAAGGCCGCCTTCTCCTAACCTCGCAAGCATAGAAAAAGGGCGGCCCGGGTTGCCCCGGACCGCCCTGATCCTTCAGCCGGTTCTAGAGGACTAGAACTTGCTGCGCAGGGTTACGCCGACGGTGCGCGGGGCGCCGAGGAAGGCGTCGTAGGTCGAGATGTTGTCATCCGCCGCCTTGTTGTAGGGGTTGGTGGTGTCGACCTGGAACGGGCCGTTGAACGCCACCTGGATGTAGTCCTGGTCGAACAGGTTGTTGGCGAACAGTTCCACCGTCCAGAAGCCGTCCGGGCTGCCGATGCCGACCCGGGCGTTCACCAGGGTGAAGGCGTCCTGTTCCTTGACGGGGTGCAGGTCCGAGCCGGTGTTGTAGTCGCTGGTGTACTTCAGCGAGACGTTGCCGCGGAAGGTCAGCGATTCATTGACGTCCTTCTCGTAGCTGGTCGCGAGCGAAGCCGACCAGCGCGGCGCGAACGGAGCGGTCGAGCCGGGCAGGCGGAACACGCCGTTGAACTTCGACGGGTCGTTCAGGTCGAGCGCGTCGAAATCGCCGAACTTGGTCTGGGCCCAGGTCACGCCGCCCTGGAAGGTCAGGCCGTCCAGCGGGGTGAACCACAGGAAGTCGGCGTCGATGCCGGTCGAGGTCAGCTCGGGGATCGACTCGACGATGAAGGCCGTGCCGACGAAGGTGTTGAGCTGGAAGTCGGTGTACTCCTGGTGGAAAGCCGTGGCGTTCAGCATCAGGCTGTTGCCGAACCACTTGGTCTTGATGCCCAGTTCGTAGGAGTCGGCCTTTTCACCGTCGAAGCTGGTGTCGGTGTTGGGCTGGAAGTCGACCGGCAGAGTGTTGTTCTGGCAGGCCAGGCCGGCAATGGTGGTTTCGGTCCGACCGCCGAACGGGCAGACGATGTTGACCCGGTCGAGGTTGAAGCCGCCCGACTTGTAGCCACGGGCGTAGGACCCGTAGACCATGATGTCTTCGGAGATGTCCCAGGCCAGCTTGATGGTGCCGGTCAATTCTTCTTCGCTGCGCTTTTGGATCTTGTCCGCGTCCGCGATGGCGTCGAAGTCGTTGTTCTCGGCGTTCAGGCAGAGACCGCCGGCGATGGAGGTCGCGCCCGCCGCGCCGATCTGGCCGGCCAGAGCCAGGAACTGGGCTTCGGCCTGGTCACAGGACGAACCGCTGGTGCTGTACTCGGTTTTCAGAGACTTGTCCGACCAGGTGTAGCGCAGGCCGGCCGTTAGCTTGAGGCTGTCGGTGATCGACCAGGTGTTGTCGGTGAAGATGGCGAAGGTCTCGTCCGACTGCTTGTAGAGGTCGTCGGATCCGGTGCCGGGCTGGAAGATCGTACCTTCGGTCAGGGCGTTGAGCGCCAGGCCGGGGTTGCCCGGGATGCCGCTGAGGACGCGACGAGCGAAGTAGTCGTAGTAGTCTTCGCCGTAGATCAGGCGCGAGCGGCTATCGAGGTCTTCCTTGGCGTAGAAGGCGCCGACCAGCCAGTTGACCGGCCCCGCTTCGCCGTTGGCGCGCAGTTCCTGGCTGAACTGGCCGAACTCGACGTAGTTGGTGCCGTCGGCCGGACGGTAGACCAGGTCGGCGGCGGTGAAGTCGCTGTCCTGGCCGGTCTCGGCGCGCCAGTTGCGGGTGGCGGTGATCGAGGTCAGGGTGACGCCGTCCAGCACATCCCAGTTGATCTCGGCCGACAGGCCCTGATCCTTGATGTCCTGCTTGGTCGAACGGTTGCCGTAGGCGCGGCGGCTGAAGACGTTCTCGTTGGTGTTGGCGTTGATGCCGTTCGGCTGCACCTGGTTGACGAAGTTGGCGCGGCTGTTGGCGGCGTTGCCGACCTGCAGCTGGGTGGCCAGGCAGCACAGCTCGTCCCGCTCGGTGTAGTCGGCGATAAAGCGGACGCTGAAGTTGTCGGTCGGCGTGGCCAGGATCTGGCCGCGGATGGTCCAGAAGTCCTGGGTCACGTCTTCGTTCGAGTTGCGCGGACCGTCGCCCGTCTCGACGTCGAGGAAGCCGTCGCGGGTGCGCTTGGCGACGAAGAGGCGGCCGGCGACCTTGTCGCCGAACAGCGGGCCGGTCACCGAGGCGGAGCCGCCGAGGGTGCCGTATTCGCCGGCGGTCAGCTCGGCGTTGCCGCCGAATTCGAACTCGGGCTCAGCCGTCAGGATGTTGATGACGCCGGCCGAGGTGTTCTTGCCGAACAGGGTGCCTTGCGGACCCTTCAGCACTTCGATGCGGCGCAGTTCGCCGAGGTCGCCGAAGCTGACGCCGTTGCGGGGACGGTAGACGCCGTCGATGACGACGCCGACCGAGGATTCCAGACCCGGGTTGTCGCCGACGGTGCCGACGCCGCGGATACGGGCGGTGGTGACGGTTTCGTTCGAGGTCGAGGTGACGGTCAGGCCGGGGGTCAGGATCTGCAGATCCTTGATGTCCTTGACGCCGGCGTCCTGCATCAGCTCGCCCGACAGGGCGGTGACGGTGGCCGGAACGTCCTGCAGGTTCTGTTCCCGCTTGTTGACGGTGACGACGATGGCGTCGACGGTGTTCTCATCGGCCGGCGCGGGCTCTTCCTGAGCAAAGGCGGCGGTCGACATAAGGGCGGAGAGCACGACGGCGGAAGCCGACGCGCGCAGCAGATGACGAATTTTCATGTCACGTCCTGGGCAAGGTTTTTTGCACGCGGGTGTCAGCCGCGCGGGTTTTGGGGAGGCTGAGCGGACCGAGGAAGCCCTATCAACTTGACGCCTGTGCCCTAGGGTCGCTGAACATGATCAGGCAAGATTAATCCCTTGTAACACAACGGAAAATGGCGGCCTCGTGTCGGTGATGTGACAGCATCAGCGTCAAAAAACTGCGTTATTCTGACGCAGCGTTGAAAAGCGCCTTTTTTGTGGGCGCCCGGCTCAGAAACGGCTCGGGCGCCTCAATAGAAGGCAGAACGACTTGGCGCCGAAACCGGGGTTGTCGTCAGGCCGTTTCGGCCGCATCTGACAGGCATGCCGGTCAATGCTCGCTATCACCCCGATCCGCGCTTCATGAAGCTTGGTCCGGAGTTCTCCGACCCGGTCCGTCCGGCCGAGTTTCCGCAGACGATCCAGCGATGGCGCCACGACCGGGCGGCGGCGAGCGTCGGCCTCGAGACCCTGAGCCAGACGGAATGGCTCGCCCACTTCGGCCGCTTCGAGCCCTTGCCGGACAACCAGCCCGGTCCCCTGGCCATGCGCTATCACGGCCACCAGTTCCGCAGCTACAACCCCGAGCTCGGCGACGGCCGCGGCTTCCTGTTCGCGCAGCTGCGCGAGTCCGGCGGGGGCCGGCTGCTGGACCTGGCCACCAAGGGCAGCGGCCAGACCCCGTGGTCGCGGCGCGGCGACGGGCGGCTGACCCTCAAGGGCGGCGTGCGCGAGATCCTCGCCGCCGGCATGCTGGAGGCGCTGGGCGTGCCCACCAGCCGGGCCTTCTCCCTGGTCGAGACCGGCGAGGACCTGCAGCGCAACGACGAGCCCAGCCCCACCCGCTCGGCGGTCTTGACCCGGCTGTCGCACAGCCACATCCGCTTCGGCACCTTCCAGCGCCAGGCCTTCCAGGAGCGGGCCGACAACCTGACCATCCTGGTCGACCATGCGGTGGAGACCTATTTTCCGCATCTGGCCGACGAGCCCGACCGACCGGTCGCCCTGCTGCGGGAGACGGTGGCCCGCACGGCCCATCTGGTGGCCCGCTGGATGTCGGCTGGCTTCGTTCACGGCGTGCTCAACACCGACAACATGGTCGTCACCGGTGAGAGTTTCGACTACGGCCCATGGCGGTTCCTGCCGCGCAACGATCCCAACTTCACGGCCGCCTACTTCGACGAGACCGGCCTCTACAGCTTCGGCCGCCAGCCGGAGGCGGGCTTCTGGAACCTGCAGCAGCTGGCCGGCTGCCTCGTGCAGATCGCCGACAGCGACCGGCTGGTCGAGGCCCTGAACGGTTTCGCCCCGGCCTATCGCGACGCCATGCGGGCGGCGATGATCGGCCGGCTGGGCCTGAAGTCCCGTGACGCCGAGACCGACATCGACTTGGTCAACGCCGCCTTCAAAGGCTTGGCGGAGGGTGGCGACGCCCTGCGCTGGGAGCCCTTCTTCTTCGACTGGTTCTGCGGCGACGAGGCGCGGGCGATGGCCGGTCCGCGGGCGGCGATCTACGACGGCGAGGCCTTCCTGGCGTTCCGGCGACTGCTGGCCGGCTTCGAGGCCGGTCGGCCCGAGCGCCTGGCCCATCCGATGTTCAGCGAGCCCGAGCCGGTCGAGATGCTGATCGAAGAGGTCGAGGCCCTTTGGGCGCCGATCGCGGAAGCCGACGACTGGGCGCCGCTCTACGCCAAGATGGACAGGATCGAAGCGGCCCGAAGAGCATGGAGCCTGAGCTGAGCCGGTTCAGGCCTTGGGTGTCTTCGCCTTCTCCGGCTCCGGCAGGCGCAGTTCGAACACGGTCCCCTCCGGCCCCGTGGCGGCCATCGTCAGGTCGCCGCCGTGGGCCTGGGCCAGTTCCCGCGAGATGGCCAGGCCCAGGCCAGTGCCGCCATGCCGCGCCGAGCCGGCGAACGGCTGGAACAGATGCGCCAGCGCCCGCTCCGGCAGGCCAGGACCGTTGTCGGCGATGCGCAGGATGCTCCAGCCGGGCTCCTTGACCAGGCTGACGGTGATCTGGCCGGGCTCGTCCCGGACCATGGTCCCCATCGCCTGACGGGCGTTGCGCATCAAGTTCATCAGGATGCGGTGCAGCTGGTCGGGATCGGCGGTGACCGAGGCCCGGGCCGGGGCCTCGACCTTCAGCAGCACGGCGTCCTTCTCCAGCGCCGCATCCTCGGCCGCCGCCTCCAGCGCGGCCTTCAGCGGCACGGGCTTGAGGTCGGGCTCGGCTTCGCCGGTTCGGCCGTAGGCCAGGACGTTGGTGGCCAGGGTGACGGCCCGGTCCAGGGCCCGTTCGAGACGCGGCATGGCCTGGGCCACCTTGGGATCGCCGATGGCCGCCAGCCGGTCCGAGGCGATCTGGGCGCTGGTCAGCATGTTGCGCAGGTCGTGGTTGATCTTGGCCACCGCCTCGCCCAGCGCCGCCAGCCTGGCCCGGCTGTTCAGCGCCGCCACCAGGTCCAGCTGCATGCGTTCCAGTTCGGCCTCTGCGCGGCCGATCTCGTCGCGGCGGCCGCTGGTCTCGACACGGGCGGCGGGATCCTCCGGGTCGGCCCGGAACCGCTCGATGGAGCGGGTGATCCGCTGCATCGGCCGCACCAGGAAGGCGTTCAGCGACAGATAGACCAGGCCGCCGACGACGATAGCGGCGAAGACGGTGACGAACAGCGCCTGCCACAGATAGCTGATCAGCTCGGCCCGCAGGATGTCGTCGGGCACCACGATGTCGATGAACTCGGAATCCTTCAGCAGGCGTGGCTCGGACACCACCCGCACCATCCGCCCCTTGGCGCCGAACAGCGTCTGGAACGGCGCGCTGAACCAGCTGAGCGGGTTCTGGTCGCGCAGATCGACCAGGTACAGGTTGGGCAGGGTGCGAGGCGCAGCCAGCACCAGCCGGCGCAGACCCTCGGTCTGGATGGCCACGGAGACGACGCCGGCCCCGTCCAGCAGCCGCCGCGACAGGTCCTGGGTGATCCGGCCGTCGGGGGCCACCTCGGTCGCCATGACCGCCAGTTCGGCCGAGCGCACGCGGTCGAGCAGCCACTGCTCCTCGAAGCTGGCCAGGGCGGCGGGCAGGACGAACAGGGCGGCCAGGGTGACGAACAGGCTGGTCAGCACCAGCAGGCGCGCCGACAGGCCGCCGGGCCAGAGCCATCGGCGTGTCGGAGGGGCGGTCTTCGTCGCGGGTGGCGGCGCGGCCTCGGCCATGGCTCAGGTGTAGGTCAGGCGAGGGAGCCGCGCAACGCGGCCAAAGCTCGCGTGAAGATGGACGGTCATCGCGCGCCGACGGCTTCGGCGACGGAGCCGAAGCCATCGGCCCTCAGACGGTCAGCCAGGTCGCGCTTGATCCGGCCCACCAGCCCCGGGCCCTCGTAGACCATCGCCGAATAGAGCTGCACGGCCTGGGCGCCAGCGCGAATCTTGGCATAGGCGTCGGCCCCGGAGGCGACGCCGCCGGCCCCGATGAGGACCAGGCCCCGGTCGTTGGCGGCGTGGAAGCGACCCAGAATATAGGTCGACGGCCCCATCAGCGGCGCGCCGGACAGGCCCCCGGCCTCGCTGGCCTGGCGGCTCATCAGGGTCGCCGGCCGGCCAATGGTGGTGTTGGAGACGATGATGCCGGCCAGGCCGTGGTCGGCGCTGGTGGCGACAATGGCCTCGATCTCGTCGTCCTCAAGGTCCGGAGCCACCTTCAGGAAGACGGCAGCGTCGCCGGCCAGGCCCTTTCGGGCTTCGGCGAGGCGGCCAAGCAGGTCATCCAGCGCCGCCCGGGTCTGCAGGGCGCGCAGGCCGGGGGTGTTGGGCGAGGAGATGTTGACGGTGAAGTAGTCGGCCAGGCCCCACAGGCGGGTCAGGCCGGTGACATAATCCTGGGTGCGGTCGGTCGCGTCCTTGTTGGCCCCGATATTGGCCCCGACGACACCCCTGCGCGCCCGCTTGGCCAGCCGGGCGGCGAAGGGCTCGAGGCCGGCGTTGTTGAAGCCCATGCGGTTTATCACCGCCCTGTCCGGCGTC
>SDZP01000125.1 GCA_004144935.1 Caulobacteraceae bacterium
GTCTTCGGCGCGGTGTCGGCTGCGGCCATGCGTCTTCCCCTCCGAGGCGGGGCGAAGTTAAGCCCCGTCTAGCCGGCCAACTTGGCCTGAGCCGTGGGCGGCGTCCAGCGGGCCCAGCGGGCCAGGGCTGCGCGCAGGGCGTCGGCGGTCAGGGGTTTGACCAGGAAGTCGTCCATGCCGGCGGCCAGGCAGGCGCGGCGGTCGTCCTCGAAGGCGTCGGCGGTGAGGGCGACGATGGGGGTCGAGACGCCCCTGGCCCTCAGCGCCTTGGCGGCGTCGATGCCCGACAGGCCCGGCATGCGCACATCCATCAGGATAAGGTCGTAGCGGCCGGCCTCCATGGCCGCCAGGGTCTCCTCGCCGCTGGCGGCGCGGTCGACGACGGCCCCTTCGCGCTCCAGCAGGGTGCGGGCCAGGAAGGCGTTGATCGGGTTGTCCTCGGCCAGCAGCACCCGGGCGCCGGGGGCGGCGGCCGGGGCGATGCGTTCGTCCTCTGAGGAGGCGGTTTCGACCGGCTGGGCCATGCCGTCCTTGCTTCCATGGGCGGCGGCCAGAACCCGGGCGGCCAGGGAGGCGCGGCGCAGGGGCTTGATCAGGTAGCCGGCGAAGCCGGCGGTGCGGCAGGGCTCGATGCGGTCGCGCTCGTCGGGACGCAGGAGGACGATGGCCTCGTGGCCGGCCGGGGGCTTGAGGCCGCGGCGGCTCTTGAGCAGGCTGTGGTCGATGAGGAGGACGGCCCCGGCCGGCGCTTTCGAAACGGCCCCGGCGACGCCCGCCGCGCTGACGGCCGTGCCGCCGCAGGCCTCGACCTGGCGCGCGGCGGCGGCGCGGACGGCCGGGTTGGGGCTGGCGATGACGACCGTGCAGCCGGCCAGGCTGGTGTCGATCGCGGGCTCGTCCACGGACGCGAAATCGGCGCTGAACCAGAAGCGGGCCCCGCCGCCGCCCATGACGCTTTCGGGAGCATCCTCGACCCCGACATGGGCGCAGTGCGCCTCGGCCAGCAGCTGGACGATGGCCAGGCCGAGGCCCGCGCCGCCGAGCGCCGAGCCACCGTGGCTGGGGTCGGCGTGGGTGAAGGGCTCGAAGATGCGGCCCTTGGCGTCGTCAGGCACGCCCGGGCCATTGTCGGTGACGGTGAACCGAATGCGGCCGGGGCCCTCCGGCTCGGCGGCGATCAGCACCCCGCCCTTGTCGGTAAACTTGACCGCGTTGCCGGCGAAGTTGAGCAACACCTGCCGCAGCCGGCCCTCGTCGCCCAGAACGGTTCCGAGCCCCGGCGCCGCGGCCCAGGCCACCTCGATGCCCTTCTCGTGGGCGCGCGGGCTCATCAGTTCGGCGGTCTGCCGCAGCAGGCTCTCGACCTCCATCGGCGCCGGCTGCAGCTCCAGCTTGCCGGCCCCGAGCCGGGCGAGGTCGAGCACGTCGTTGATCAGCCCCAGCAGATGGTCGCCGCTCTCCTTCAGCGCCTTCACATAGTCGCGCTGTTCGGGAGAGAGGGCTGTGCCGTCCAGCAGCCGGGCCATCCCGAGGACGCCGTTCAGCGGCGTGCGGAACTCATGGCTCAGGGTGGCCAGCTGCTGGGGGGTGATGGCGTCTGTGGTCATGGAGCCGGAGGATAGGCGGCGCGGCTTAACGGTCCGTTGGCCGGGCGGTCCCTTCTCCGGCAGGGTTCCCTTGCTTGACTTGCGGAGCACCGCCGGACGAGAACCCGGGCGCCGGTGCGGGACCGGACGGGAGGACCAGATGGCGCCGCGTCAGGCCGTGCTCGGGATGGACGGGGCGAGCTTCTTCCATGGCTCGGCGAAGGTGTTCGAGAACGTCTCCTTCCTGCTCGACGACGCGCGCACCGCCCTGGTCGGGGAGAACGGGGCGGGCAAGACCACCCTTTTGCGCTGCCTGTCCGGGGAGCTTGAGCTCGACAAGGGCCAGGTGCTGAAATCGCGTTCCCTGCGGGTCGGCTACCTGCCGCAGGATATTCCCGAAGGCCTCGACGACCTGCCGGTCCGCGAGGTGCTGCGCGCCTTCCTCGACAAGGTCGGCCATGGCGACGACGACTGGCGCATCGACGTCATGCTGGACGAGATCGAGGTGGCGCCCGAGGTGGCCGAGCAGAGGTTCGGCGCGCTGTCGGGGGGCTGGCGCAGGCTGCTGCTGATCGCCGGGGCGGCGGTGCTTGAGGCGCCGGACATCCTCATCCTCGACGAGCCGACCAATCACCTGGACCTGACCAACATCAATCGACTGGAGGACTGGCTGACCGCCTCGTTCGACGTGCCGATGCTGATCGTCAGCCACGACCGCGAGTTCCTCAACCGGGTCACCGACCGCACCCTGTTCCTGCGCAGCGACGGGGTGCACAGCTTCAAGAGCCGCTTCGATCTGGCGCGGGAGGAACTGCTGCGCCGCGACGCCGCCGCCGCCACCCGGCGAAAGGTCGAGGAGAAGGAGGTGCGCCGGCTGGAGGCCGCCGCCGCCCGCTACAAGGTCTGGGCGGTGAAGAACCCGGATCTGAACAAGCGAAAGAAAGCCATCGAGACGCGGATCGCGCGGATCGAAAACGACCGCACCGAGGTGATCGGCGTTCGGGAGCGACGGCTGGAGCTGGCCGACGGCGACATCGACGCCAGGGTGGCCCTGCGGGTGCACGGCCTGACGGTGACCACGCCGGACAAGGCCAGGACCCTGATCAACATAGACCGGCTGGCCATCGCCGCCGGCGACCGGGTGGCGATCCTAGGGACCAACGGGGCGGGCAAGACGACCCTGCTCAACGCCCTGGCCGCCGCCTTCGACCCGGCCCGGCAGCACTATGACGGCACGGCGGCGGTGCGGTTCAATCCGGCGGCGCGGCTGGTCTATTTCGACCAGTCGATGAAGGACCTGCCCCTGAAAGCGAGCCTGCTAGGCTATGTCGCCGCCGCTCCAGAGGCGACAGAGCGGGACGCTGTCCGCCTGCTGGCCCAGGCTGGGTTTCCCTTTATCCGCATCAACGACCCGATCGGCCGCCTGAGCTATGGCGAGCGGGCCCGGCTGATCTTCCTGCGGCTGAAGCTGGAGCGGCCCAATTTCTACCTGCTAGACGAGCCGACCAACCATCTCGACATCGAGGGGCAGGAGGCGCTGGAGGCCGAGCTGGAGGCGGCGGAGGTCAGCTGCCTGTTCGTCAGCCACGACCGCTATTTCACCCGCACGGCGGCCAACCGCTTCCTGGAGATCCGCCGGGGCAAGCTGGTCGAGGTGGACGATCCGGACGGGTTCTTCGACGCGCAGGGTCGGTAGGGTCTGCCAGAAAGACGGGTTGAAGCCCCATCACCATCCGCTCATCCCGGCGATGGCCGGGATCCAGCGGGGCTTACGCAACCTTCCGATTTTGCTGGATTAGCGGGCCAATCACCCCAATTTCGTGGGTGAGTTGGATCCCGGCCTCCGCCGGGATGAGCGGAAAGAAGGGTGAAGAGCGGGGACCTCAAACCACCGCCAGCTTGCGGAAACTGTCAACATCCGCCTGCCGCCACCAGCGATGGAACTGGCTGTCGCCCGTCTCGTCCAGCAGGGCGCCGGGGGTGAGCATCGGATAGAGCTCGGCCAGCGAGGCCATCTGCGAGGGATTGACCCGCTGGCGCAGGTGGCTGGGGTCGAAGTCAGAGGCGGAGTCCAGGCCCGCGGCCACGACGATGTCGTGCAGGGCGCCGATGACCCCCTTGTGGAAGTTGGCCACCCGCTGGGCCTTGTCGGGCACGACCAGGGCGCGCTGGCGGGCCGGGGACTGGGTGGCGACACCCGTCGGGCAGGTGTCGGCATGGCAGCGCATCGACTGCACGCAGCCCAGAGAGAACATGAAGGCGCGCGCGGCGTTGGACCAGTCGGCGCCGAGGGCGGCGTTCATGGCGATGTCGGCGCCGCTGGTCACCTTTCCGGCGGCCGCCAGCCGCACCTGGTCCTTCAGCCCCGCCCCGACCAGGGCGTTGCGGGCCAGGATCAGGCCCTCGCGCATCGGCATGCCGACCCGGTCGCTGAGTTCGGCCGGCGCGGCGCCGGTGCCGCCCTCGCCGCCGTCGATGACGATGAAGTCGAGCAGCACGCCGCTGACCGTCATCGCCTTGACGATGCCGAACAGCTCGTGCGGCTGGCCGACGCAGAGCTTGATGCCGACCGGCTTGCCGCCGGACAGCCGGCGCATCTCGGCGGCGAAGTCGAGCAGCTGGCGGGGGGTGGAGAAGGCCGAATGGGCGGCGGGCGACTGGCAGTCTACCCCGACCGGAACCCCGCGGGTGGCGGCGATCTCCGGGCTGACCTTGGCGCCCGGCAGCAGGCCGCCGTGACCGGGCTTGGCCCCCTGGCTGAGCTTGATCTCGGTCATCTTCACCGCCTCCAGCCTGGCGGTTTTGGCGAAACGCTCGGGGTCGAAGCGGCCGTCCTTGTCCCGGGCCCCGAAGTAGCCCGAGCCCAGTTCCCAGACGATGTCGCCGCCGTGCTTAAGGTGATAGGGCGACAGGCCCCCCTCGCCAGTGTCGTGGTAGAAACCGCCCAGCTTGGCGCCCAGATTCAGCGCCTCGATGGCGTTGGCCCCCAGGGCCCCGAAGCTCATCGCCGAGATGTTGAGGCGCGAGGCGAGGTAGGGCCGGCTGCACTGGCTGGAGCCGACGGAGACGCGGCTGTCGCGCACGGCGGCCGGGTTGGGGGTGATCGAATGGGCCAGCCATTCGTAGTCGGCGGCGTAGACATCCAGCTCGGTGCCGAAGGGGTGGGCGTCGACGTCGCCCTTGGCCCGGGCATAGACCAGGGCGCGCTCGTCATGGCTGAACGGGCGGCCGGCGAGGTCGCTCTCGACGATGTAGGAGCGCAGGTAGGGGCGCAGCATCTCGAACAGCCAGCGCACCCGGGCGGCGGCCGGATAGTTGCGGCGCAGGCTGTGCCGCGGCTGGACCAGGTCGACGACGGCCAGGGCCAGCAGCGGCAGGCTGATAGCGAGGCCGAGGATGAACCAGACCGACTCGGTCGCGGTGAGCGCCAGCAGGATCGCGGTCCCCAGGGCCGAGCCCCAGAGCACCAGGTTGCGGGTGACGCCGTGGTCCTGGAACAGGGCGGCGGAAAGGCTTGGTCTGGCCATGACGAACTCCGGCGAGCGCCGCCGACCGGCCCCGTCATGCTAACGAACGGGGCCGGAGGAGGTTGTCGGCAAACTTACTTTGTCGCTGCAGGCGGTTTGGCAGGGGTCAGATCGACAGCCGGTGGAACCCCGGCGCCGGTGGGGCCGCCACCCCCTCCTCGGCGCCCGGCCCGGTGCGGCGGTAGATCAGCGCCTCGGCCACATGGATGCGGCGCACGCCCTCGGCCTGGTCGAGGTCGGCGATGGTGCGGGCCAGGCGCAGGGTGCGGGTCCAGCCGCGGGCGGTCAGGCGGCCGGCCTCGGCGGCGCGGGACATCAGGGCGCGGGCGGCCTCGTCGAGGGCGAGGGCCCTTTCCAGGAAGTCGCCGTCGGCCCGGGCGTTGAGCGTCGGCGCGCCCTCTCCGGCCTCGGCGGCGCGGGCCGCCTGCCGGGCGCGGGCGGCGGCGACCCGGGCGGCGGCCTCGGCCGTGCCCTCGGCGGGCGGCGGCAGGGCGAGGTCGGCGGCGGTGACCGGCGGCACGTCGACGGCCAAGTCGATGCGGTCCATGAGCGGCCCGGAGACCCGGCCCTGATAGTCGCGCTGGCAGCGGGGCGCCTTGCCGCAGGCCCCCTTGCCGGCTCCGCCATGGCCGCAGCGGCAGGGGTTCATGGCGGCGACCAGCTGCACCCGGGCCGGATAGCGGATGTGGAAGTTGGCGCGGGCGACCATCACCTCGCCCGTCTCCAGCGGCTGGCGCAGGGAATCGAGGGCCTGGACGCCGAACTCGGGCAGTTCGTCCAGGAAGAGCACGCCGTTGTGGGCCAGGCTGACCTCGCCCGGCTTGGCCTTGATGCCGCCGCCGGTCAGGGCGGCCATGCTGGCGCTGTGGTGCGGGCTGCGGAACGGCCGGTCGCGGGTCAGGGTCCCCTTGGCGATCAGCCCGGCCACCGAATGGACCATGCTGGTCTCCAGCAGCTCGGCGGCGGTCAGCGGCGGCAGCAGGCCGGGCAGCCGCTGGGCCAGCATCGACTTGCCCGAGCCCGGCGGGCCGACGAAACAGAGGTTGTGGCCGCCGGCGGCGGCGATCTCCAGGGCCCGCTTGGCCTGTTCCTGGCCCTTCACGTCGCGCAGGTCGGGACCGCCGCTGGACTGGATGACCTCGCCGGGGCGGGGGGCGGCCATGATCTGCGTGCCCCGGAAATGGTTGATCAGGCCGATCAGCGAGCGGGGCGCCAGGATGCGGGTCTCGCCGGCCCAGGCCGCCTCCGGCCCGCAGGCCTCGGGGCAGATGAGGCCCAGGTCCATGGCCCCCACGGCGATGGCGGCCGGCAGGGCCCCGGCCACCGCCGAGATCGAGCCGTCGAGGGACAGCTCGCCGATCGCCGCCCAGCCGTTCAGCGCGTCCTGCGGGATGATGCCCATGGCGCCCATCACCGCCAGGGCGATCGGCAGGTCGTAGTGGCTGCCCTCCTTGGGCAGGTCGGCGGGGGCCAGGTTGCAGACCACCCGCTGGCCCGGCATCGCCAGGCCGAGGCCGGTGAAGGCGCCCCTGACACGCTCCCGGCTCTCGGCCACCGCCTTGTCGCCGAGGCCGACGATGACGAAGTTGGAATCGCCGCCGGTCAGCTGAACCTCGACGTCGACGCGGCGGGCCTCGACCCCCTGGAAGGCGACGGTGACGACCTTGGCGACCATGTTCCCCCGCGCCCGCGCTTTAAGTGCTTGAAGTTGTGCTACTTATCCACAAGGTCAGCACATCCGGCGGCTCAAAGCAAGAACAAATATAGAACCAGACGGGAAGCTGAGCGCAAACAGTCACCTAGCTGTCATAAGTTCAGATCGGCAAACACCGGTGTCAGTCGAGGTGGTCGTGCGGGCTGCGGTAGACCCGGCCGCGCTCCTCGCGCCGGCGCTTTTCGCGGATCGCCAGCCAGAGCGAACCGCCCAGCCAGACGACGACGCCGCAGAAGGCCGGGAAGGCGGTCTTCACCACCAGCACGGTCCCGGCCATGGCGAAGCCGTAGGCGACAATCACCGGAATCCACAGCCGCCGGCCGAGCCAGCACCCCGCCAGGGCGGGCGCGATGGCCAGCAGGGCGGCCACGGCCAGCATGAATTCCAGGTCGAGGGTGACGGGCGGCGTGATCTCCATGCCAGCAGCATCGACCCGGCGTGGTTTCGGGACCGTTCACCCGGGCCGCGAGAGGCGCCGCCTACTGGCAGCTGGCCGCCGAGTCGTTGCGCAGGCCGCAGATGATGGCGTTGCCCCGGGAGCCCGGATAGGTGGCCATGATCTGGCTCTCCACCCACTGCCATTTGCGCCAGGTGTCGGTGGCGGCCAGGTTGAAGACCTTCTGGAAGTTGCCGTTGATGCTGGCGCGGTCCTTCCCGGCTCCGTCCTTGTTCAGGTAGCTGTGCTTCACCCGCGACTTGAAGAACCCGTAGTTGCAGTTGGTCGGTTCCGGGAAACCCTCGTAACAGCCGGTGATCAGCCCGTCCGGGAAGGGCGTGCCGGGGCTGGCCGGGTCGAGCCAGGCGGCCGGGACGCTGTTGTTCAGGCCGCGCGGGTTGTCGCGGGCGATCGGCTTGCCGGTGTTCTCGCGGTCGCCCCAGTTGGAGTGGGAATAGAAGTCCTGCGAGGCGTGCAGCGCCAGGCCGATGTCCTCCAGCACGTTGCACTTGGCCCGGCCCTTGGTCCCCAGATAGCTGCAGTCGTTGGCCTTGCTCGGCATCTGGTCGGCGCGCGGGACCCATTTGCCGCTGGCGGTCTGCTCGGCAAGAGCGCCGGCGTCGCGCACCGCCTCGTTCAGCCTGGCGAAGATGTAGTTGCGGCAGGCCTCCAGCTTCTTCTGGGCGTCGGCCTTGCTCTGCGGATAGCCCTTCTCGTCGAAGAAGTCGGCGCTGTCGCAATGGTTTTCCATGGACGACATCAGGCCTCGGGCTGGGTTGTCCGGCGCCCCGACGGCGCCCCAGGTCCCGTTTTCGCCGGCCAGTTCCGACAGGGTCCAGGGGCCGAGGAACGGGCCGCCGGTCAGCATGCCCTGACGGGTGATCCGCTCATGCTCGGCGTCCTGGCCGAGAGCCGAGCTGCGCACCGTGCCAAATCCGGTGACCCCGATGAGCACCGCGGTCACCGCGCCCGCAATCCAAAGTCCACGCATGTCAGCCCCCTTGTGGCTCCGCCGAAGTGGAAACCCTAACAAGAAAGCGTCGTTATGCAACCATCGAGAGAATATTGGCGGTCAGGCCTTGGCGCGGATCGCCTCGATACGGTCCCACATCACCTCGGTGACGTCCGGCCCGCCGAACCTTTTCAGCTGCTGGGCGCCGGTCGGGGAGGTGACGTTGATCTCGGTCAGGTAGTCGCCGATGACGTCGATGCCGACGAACAGCAGGCCGCGCTTCTTCAGGTCCGGGCCGATGATGGCGCAGAGCTCGTGGTCGCGGGCGGTGAGTTCGACTGCCTCGGCCCGGCCGCCGCGCGCCAGGTTGGAGCGCACCTGGCCGTCGGCCGGCACCCGGTTGATGGCCCCGACCGGCTCGCCGTCGACCAGCAGGATGCGCTTGTCGCCCTTGGAGACGGCGGGGATGAAGGCCTGGGCGATGACCTGCTCGCGGCCGATCAGGGCGTGCAGTTCGAGCAGGGCGTCGAGGTTGGGATCGTCCTTCTTCAACCGCACCACGCCCGAGCCGCCGCCGCCGTAGAGCGGTTTCAGGACGATGTCGCCGTGGCGTTCCTGGAAGTCGTGGATGGCGTCGGCGTCGCTCGTGATCAGGGTGGGCGGCTGCACGCCCGGGAAGGTGGTGACGTAGAGCTTCTCGGGGGCGTTGCGCACCTCGGTCGGATTGTTGACCACCAGGGTGCGGGGATGGATGGCGTCGAGGAAGTGGGTGGCGGTGATGT
>SDZP01000528.1 GCA_004144935.1 Caulobacteraceae bacterium
CGGCAAGGACGCCCCCATGACCGCCTATCCCCGCCCGACCTCCGCCGGCCGGCAGTCGCGCCTGGCCCTCTTCGGCCTGGCCGCCTCCCTGCCGCTGGCCTTCGCGGCCCAGGCCCAGACCCTGCCCACCGGCGGGTCGGTCTCTTCCGGGTCCGCCACCGTCCAGTCCGCCGGCAATACCCTGACCGTCAACCAGACCACCCCGCGGGTGGCCATCAACTGGCAGACCTTCTCCATCGGCCAGGGCGACAGCGTCGTCTTCGTCCAGCCGGGCAAGAATTCCGTCGCCCTCAACCGGGTGCTCGGCCCCGACGCCTCGGCGATCTTCGGCAGCCTGACCTCCAACGGCCAGGTCTTCCTGGTCAACCCCAACGGCATCCTGTTCGGCGAGACCTCGCAGGTGAACGTCGGCGGCCTGGTCGCCTCCACCCTGGGCATCAGCGACGCCGACTTCATGGCCGGCGACTACCGCTTCTCCGGGACCGGCGGCGCGGTGCTGAACCGGGGCGCCATCGTCGCCGACGGCGGCTACGTCGCCCTGCTGGGCGCCAGCGTCAGCAACCAGGGGGTGATCCGCGCCAACCTCGGCTCGATCGCCCTGGCCGGCGGCGAGGCGATGACCCTCGACGTGGCCGGCGACGGCCTGCTCAGCCTGGCCATCGACCGCGGGGCGGTGAACGCCCTGGTCCAGAACGGCGGCCTGCTGCAGGCCGACGGCGGCAAGGTGCTGCTGACCGCCCAGGCGGCCGGCGACCTTCTGAAGACCGCCGTCAACAACACCGGCGTCATCCAGGCCCGCACCCTCGGCGAGAACCAGGGCGTCATCATGCTGATGGGCGACATGGCCGGCGGCGAGATGACCGTCGGCGGCCTGCTCGACGCCAGCGCCCCGACCGGCGGCGACGGCGGCTTCATCGAGACCTCCGCCGCCCACGTCCACATCGTCGACGGGGCCCAGGTCACCACCCACGCGCCGTTGGGCCTGACCGGGACCTGGCTGATCGACCCGGCCGACTTCACCATCGGGGCCGGCGGCAATATCTCCGGCGCCACCCTGTCGGCCCAGCTGGTCACCACCAGCGTCACCATCAGCACCGTCACCGGAGCCGGCGCGGCCCAGCCGGGGGCGGGGGACATCCACGTCAACGACGCCATCGCCTGGACCGCCTCGGGCGCCCCGACCATCCTGACCTTCGAGGCCGCCCGCGACCTCAACATCAACGCGCCGATCACCGCCACCCGGGGCAGCATCAGGGCCTGCTGCGGCCGCGACGTGAACGTCAACGCCCCGATCACCACCGTCAACGGCAGCGTCCTGCTGGCCGGCGGCCGGGACGTGCGGGTGTTCCACGCCATCACCACCACCGACGGCAACATCAGCCTCTGCGCCGGCCACGACGTCCATATCGACGCCGCCGTCACCCTGACCCGGGGCAGCACCATACCCGCCCAGAGCCTCGGCCTGCCGGTCGGCCTGACCCTGCTCGCCGGCGCCGCCGGCACGGGCCCCGGGGTCGACGGCGGAACCGTCATCTTCAGCCCGCTGGCCCCCAAGGTCACGGTCACCAAGGCCCCGGTCAGGATCGCCTACAACCCGACCTCCTACGCCACCCCCAGCGACTTCGGGATCCAGTTCACCCTCACCGAGGGCGCCACCCTGACCCAACAGATGCTGCTGTTCCCCGATGGCGGCCGGGTGTTCGACGGCACGACCGCCACCGTCCTGACCGGCTTCAACACCACGCCCGCTTCGGGCGATCCGGTCGGCGTCACCCTGGTCGCCGGCCCGGGGGCCGTGGCCAACTTCGACGACGCCGCCGTGGGGACGGACGTCGGCATCACCTACAGCGGCTACGGCCTGGCCGGGGCCAACGCCGACCAGTACACCCTGGCCGGGTTCTGCTGCACCGCCGGCTTCCGCACGACGGGGACCAT
>SDZP01000126.1 GCA_004144935.1 Caulobacteraceae bacterium
GACGACGGTGCCGGTGCCCCAGCAGGTCAAGCGATTCTGGGAACTGCCCGGCCCGGCCCGGCGCAAGGAGCGCCGCTTCATCGCCCTGGAAAGCCTGATCATCCTGTTCCTGGAACAGCTGTTCCCCGGCTACGCGGTCGAGGGCCGGGGCCTGTTCCGGGTGATCCGCGACAGCGATATCGAGATCGAGGAAGAGGCCGAGGACCTGGTCCTGGAGTTCGAGACCCAGCTCAAGCGCCGCCGCATGGGCGAGGTGGTGCGGGTCAAGGTCCAGACCACCATGCCCGACGACCTGCGCGATTTCATCCTCGATGGTCTGGACGCGCGGCCAGACGACGTGGTGCTGATCGATGGCAAGCTCGGCCTCGCCGCCATGTCGGAGTTGATCCCCAAGGACCGCGCCGACCTGAAGTTCCCGCCATTCGTGGCCCGCTTCCCCGAACGCATCCGCGACCATGCCGGCGACTGCTTCGCCGCCATCCGCGAGAAGGACATCCTGGTCCACCACCCATTCGAGAGCTTCGATGTTGTGGTCCAGTTCCTGCGCCAGGCGGCCCGCGATCCGCAGGTGCTGGCCATCAAGCAGACCCTCTACCGGACCAGCCAGGACAGCCCGATCATCGCCGCCCTGATCGAGGCGGCCGAGAATGGAAAGAACGTCACCGCCCTGGTCGAGATCAAGGCCAGGTTCGATGAAGAGAACAACCTGCGCTGGGCCAAGGACCTGGAGAAGGTCGGGGTCCATGTCGTCTTCGGCTTCGTGGAATACAAGACCCACGCCAAGCTCAGCCTGGTGGTGCGCCGCGAGGGCGAGACCCTGCGCACCTACTGCCACTTCGGCACCGGCAACTACCACCCGGTGACGGCCAAGGTTTACACCGACCTCAGCCTGTTCACGACCGACCCGGCGCTCGGCCGCGACAGCGCCCGCCTGTTCAACTACATCACCGGCTACGCCCGGCCCGAGCAGCTGGAAAAGCTGAGCTTTTCGCCCGAGACCATGAAGCCCGACCTGCTGGCGATGATCGCCGCCGAGGCCGACAACGCCCGGGCCGCCAAGCCCTGCGGCATCTGGGCCAAGCTCAACGCCCTGGTCGATCCCGAACTGATCGACGCCCTCTACCGCGCCAGCCAGGCCGGCGTGCCGATCGATCTCGTCATCCGCGGCATCTGCTGCCTGAAGCCCGGCGTCGTCGGCCTGTCCGAGAACATCCGGGTCAAATCCATCGTCGGCCGCTTCCTGGAGCATTCCCGCATCGTCGCCTTCGCCAATGGCGAGACCCTGCCCAGCAAGAAGGCCAGGGTGTTCATTTCGTCGGCTGACTGGATGCCGCGCAACCTCGACCGCCGCGTCGAGGCCCTCACCCCCGTCGATAACCCGACCGTGCACGAACAGGTGCTGAGCCAGATCATGGTCGCCAACCTCAACGACGAGGCGCAAAGCTGGGTGCTGGACAGCCAGGGCGGCTATGCCCGCGACCCGGCCTGGAACAAGCGCATGGCCTTCTCGGCCCACGACTACTTCATGACCAACCCCAGCCTCTCGGGCCGGGGCCATAATGTTCGCGACCTGCCTGGCGCCCTGGACCTCGACAATGAACGCTAGCCACGACGCGGCCGTCGTCGACGTCGGGTCCAACTCGGTGCGCCTCGTGCTCTACCGGGTCGAGGGTCGTTCGATGTGGACGGTGTTCAACGAGAAGGTGCTGGCGGGCCTCGGCCGGGACCTGAAAAAGAGCGGCCGCCTCAGCGAGGACGGCGCGGTCAGCGCTCTGGCCGCCCTCAAACGGTTCCGGATGGTCATCGACCGGCTGCCGCCAGAGCGGGTGTTCACCGCCGCCACCGCCGCCATCCGCGAGGCCGCCGACGGCCCGACCTTCGCCGAACGGGTGCAGGCCGAGACGGGCCTGGTGCTGCGGGTGCTGAGCGGGCCCGAAGAAGCCAAATACGCCGCGCTGGGGGTGCTGGCCGGGGCGCCGGCCGGAGACGGCGTGGTCGGCGACCTAGGCGGCGCCAGCCTGGAATTGACCGTCATCGGGCCCAGGGGCGCCGGCGAAGGGGTCACCCTGCCACTCGGCCCCTTCTCGTTCGGCACCTTCCCGGACGACGACCCCGAGATTCGGCGGCGGGAGGTCGACGAACGCATCCAGGGCCTCGACCGGTTCCACACCGCAACCTTCCACGCGGTCGGCGGCGCCTGGCGCAACTTGGCGCTCATCCACATGCATATGACCGGCTATCCGCTGCGGGTGGTGCACCAGTACGAGCTCACTCGGGCCGAGGCGCTGAACGCCTGCCGCTTCGTGGCCAGCCAGTCGCGCCGCTCGCTGGAGGCGGTCGAGGGGGTCTCCAAGAAGCGGGCCGAGACCCTTCCGCACGCCGCCGTGGTGCTGGAGCGGCTGATCGTTTCGCTGGGCATCGAGACGGTGGTGCTGTCGGCCTACGGGGTTCGCGAGGGCATGCTGTTCGAGGCCATGGACGACGCCACGCGGGCGCTCGATCCGCTGATCGAGGGCTGCGCCGACCTCACCGTGCGCACCGGCGCTGACGCCACGCTGGGCCCGACCCTGGAGGCCTGGCTGTCGCCGGTGTTCAACGCCCTGACCCCGATCTTTCCGGGGCGCGACGCCATCCTGCTGGCCGCCGCCTGCCGGCTGGCTGACCTCGGCGCCCGGCTCCACCCCGACCATCGCGCTGACCTCGTTTTCGAACAGGTTCTGCGGGCCCCGGTGGCGGGCCAGAACCATGCCGAGCGCGCCTTCCTGGCCGTCGCGGCCTTCAGCCGCCACACGAGCAGCAACAGCACCCCGGAGCCCGCAACCATCACCCGCCTGCTGCCGGACGTCGCCCGCAAGCGCGCCCGGGCGCTGGGTGCGGCCATCCGGCTGGGTTGCGACCTGACGGCGCGGGATTCGGCCCTGTTGGCCCACACCCGCCTCAGCCTCAAGGACGGCCGCCTGCTGCTGACCACCGACGCCGACCGCGCCGACCTGCTGCTGGGCGAACAGACCGGCCGCCGGGCAGCGACCCTGGCGGGACACCTGGATGCGAAGGCGGAAGTCCGGGCGGACTGAACCCTCGGCTCGTTAGTCCCGCTGATCCGCCGGCATCGTGCCCTCATGGATGGCGATGCGGCCAAGGATACCCTTGACGATCAGGTCCAGCGCGGAGCCGTCGGTGTAGTTGGCGGCGGCGACGAAATTGACCCGGTCCTCGGCGATCAGGCGATGGAGCTTGGTCTGGTCGTTGGGCTCGGTGCGCGGATCGTAGACGGCGATCGAGTGACCGCCCTTGGTGTGCATCATCTTCATGGTCGGCACGTCGGTGTCGCCGTCGCCGACGAAGATCATCCGCTCGAACGGCACCGGCCGGTCCTCGTCGGGCATGAAGCGGTTGATCTTCTCGTGCTCCCAGTTGTTGTGCACGCCCTTGTTGATGCGGAACAGGTACTGGGTCTTGGTGGTGTAGTTGATGCCCACCGCCGGCCATTCGGCCTCGCCCTCGTCGTTATAGACATAGTGGCTGGCGAAGACGTGCTCGAAGGCCGGATAGATGGGGCAGCCCTCGACCATCTCCTGCAGACCCGACGAGAGGATGTAGTGCTTGATGTCGAGGCCGTAGTTGGCCCCGAAGGCGTTGATGCGATCGAACCAGCTCATGTCGCGCAGCCCGTCGAACAGCAGCACGCCCTCGCCGTGCTTCTGCAGCATCTCCTTGGTCACCGAGAGCCCCGCCTTGCGGGCCGTCTGCAGCATGAGCTGCATGTACATCAGGATGTCGTCGCCGTCGGACTTGATGGTCTGCGGCCGGACGGTGTCGTTCCAGAACTCCTTGGGCGTCATCCCCAACGCCGGGATGAAACTGGTCTCCTGCATGTTGCCGCGGGCGAGGGTGCCGTCGAAGTCGTAGATGATGGCGGTCGTGCGTGGCTTGGACATCGGACGCTCTAGGGGCGGTTGCTTGGACAGACTGTGAATCACCTTTCCGGGTCGATTGGCAAGGTTTGCGAGAAAGGAGGTTCAGGATTAGGCTTCGCCCATGGCCGATGGCGAATTCACCTTGAAGCTGGATGAGGAGACCGCTCGGCGGCTTCGCGAGACCGCCAAAGCGCGTGGCGTGACGCCCGAGGCCTTGGGAGCCCAAATCTTGACTGACGATTTGCTCTTGAGCCCGAACGATTTCGATTTACCGGGAATCGAGGACGCTGAGCTGCCTGGCGTCGAAGAGGACCTGCTGGACATCGAAGAGTTCGACAGGACCCGGATGGGCGTTCCTTGGGAAGAGATTCGGGACTGGATGAACACGTGGGGCAAGCCAGAGCGCATACCGCCGCCCAAGGTCCGCAAGCTTTGAAGGTTGTCCTCTATCGCCGCGCCGTTTTGGATCTGCTGCGACTGGAAACCTGGTTGATCGACAAAAGCCCAACAGCTTCGAAGAAGGCCATCGCCTTGATCGAGAGCAGCCTCGATTCACTTACTGAAATGCCGCAACGCGGCTACAACGTTGCGGGCGGAATCAAGCAGCTTCGCGTTCCGTTCGGAAAGCGAAGCTACGTCATCCGGTATCGAATCTGGCGCGACGAAGTACAGGTTCTGCGCATCTTCCACGGCCTCGAAGACCGCTGAAGCGGCGGATTACTCCGCCGCCGTCGCCTTGGGCGCCCGCCGCACCTCGACCACCCGCACCCGCGTGCCGTCCAGCACCAAGGCCAGTTCGCCGCGCTTGAGCTTCAGGGCGTCGGCCCCGAAGGCGTCCTTGCGCCAGCCGGTCAGGGCGCCGACGTCGGCGTTATCGTCGTTGGCGATCTTCTCGAGGTCCGAGACCGTGGCGATCAGCTTGGACGCAACGCCGGAATCCTCGGCCCGGGCCTTGAGCAGGACCTTGAGCAGCTCGACCACCGCGCCGGCGGCCGGGTTGTGACTGGTCTTCTCGCGCTCGACGACCGGGGCGTAGGCCTCGGGATCCTTCAGGGCTTCCTTGATGGCGGCCATCAGGTCGGGGCCGAACTTCGATCCGGAGAAGCCCTTCGGCACGCCGCGCAGCCGGTCCATGGCCGCCGCGTCGGTCGGCGCCTGGGCGGCCAGTTCGTCGATGGCGTCATCCTTCAGGATGCGGCCCCGCGGCTGGTCGCGGCTCTGGGCGGTGCGTTCGCGCCAGGCGGCGACGGCCTTGAAGACGGCCATGTACTTGGCCGAGTGCTTGCGCGGGCGCAGGCGCTTCCAGGCGTTCTCGGGATTGACGTCGTACAGCTCGGGATCGACCAGAGCCTCCATCTCCTCCTCGACCCAGGCCAGGCGACCAGCCTTCTCCAGGCTGCCGCGCAGGATGGGATAGAGGCGCGCCAGGTGGGTGACGTCGGCGATGGCGTAGGTCAGCTGGTTGTCGCTGAGCGGCCGCCGGCTCCAGTCGGTGAAGCGGCTCGACTTGTCGAGATCGATCTTCAGCATCTGGCGGACCAGGGCGTCATAGGCGATCTGCTCGCCGAAGCCCGCGGCCATGCCGGCGATCTGGCTGTCGAACAACGGCTTGGGCATGGCGCCCAGGTTGTTGAAGATCTCGACGTCCTGGCGGGCGGCGTGGAACACCTTCTGGATGCTGGTGTCGCGCAGCACGTCCAGGAAGGGGCTGAGATCGATGCCGGGAGCCAGCGGATCGATACAGGCTTCGGCCCCGTTGGGCGCGGCGGCCTGGATCAGGCACAACATCGGCCAGTAGGTCGTCTCGCGCATGAACTCGGTGTCCACGGCGACGAAAGGCTGGCCCTTGAGTTGATTGCAGAACGCCGCCAGGTCGGCGGTGGTTGTAATAGGCGTCATGCGGCAGCTATAGCCCCGCGCGCGGGCGAGTCTGCAAGTTTTTGCCGTATCGCCCGATAGATTCTCGCCACCTCGTGATCCGGATGCCGCCATGACCGACCGCAGAAACGGGCTGACCTATGCGCAGGCAGGGGTCGACATCGACGCCGGCGCGGCGCTCGTCGAGGCCATCAAGCCCCTGGCCAAGGCCACCAACCGGCCCGGCGTGGCCGGCGGGCTCGGTGGTTTCGGGGCGTTGTTCGACCTGAAGGCGGCCGGCTACGACGATCCGCTGCTGGTCAGCACCACCGACGGGGTCGGCACCAAGCTGAAGATCGCCATCGACACCGGCCTGCACGGCCAGGTCGGCATCGATCTGGTGGCCATGTGCGTCAACGACCTGCTGGCCCAGGGGGCCGAGCCGCTGCTGTTCCTCGACTATTACGCCACCGGCAAGCTCGACGTGGCGACAGCGACCAGCGTGGTGGCCGGCATCGCCGAGGGCTGCAAGCTGGCCGGCTGCGCCCTGGTCGGCGGCGAGACCGCCGAGATGCCGGGGATGTACAGCGAGGGCGACTACGACCTGGCCGGCTTCACGGTCGGCGCGGTCAACCGCGACGGCGTGCTGCCGCGCCTCGACGAGCAACGGGCCGGCGACGTGCTGATCGGTCTTGGCTCCAGCGGCCCCCACAGCAACGGCTATTCCCTGGTCCGCAAGGTGGTCGAGCGTTCGGGCCTGGCCTGGGACGCGAAGTCCCCGTTCGGCGAAGGCGCCCTGGGCGAGGCGCTGATGGCCCCGACCCGCATCTATGTGAAGTCCGTCCACCCGCTGCTAAAGGCGGGCAGAGTCAAGGGCGTGGCCCACATCACCGGCGGCGGCCTGATCGAGAATCCGCCGCGCGCCATCGCCGAGGGTCTGATCGCCCGCTTCGACTGGAACGCCTGGCCCCTGCCGCCGGTGTTCGACTGGCTGCAGCGCGAAGGCGGCATCGACGATCATGAACTGCGCCGGACCTTCAACTGCGGCATCGGCCTGTTGCTGATCGTCGGCAAGGACCAGGCGCCCGACGTGCTGATGGCCCTTCTGGACGCCGGCGAGGACGCCTTCGTCTGCGGCGAGCTCGCCAAGGGATGAGCCGGGACCCGGGGCCTCGGGCAAAGGTCGGCATCCTGATCTCCGGTACAGGCTCCAACATGGAAGCACTGATCCGGGCGGCGCAGGTGGACGGCTGCCCTTTTGAAGTCGCGGTGGTGATCTCCAACCGGCCGGATGCGGTGGGACTGGCGCGGGCCAAGGCCCTGGGGGTGACGGCCCTGACCGTCGACCACGCCCCCTTCGGCAAGGACCGCGAGGCCCACGAACACGCCCTCGACGCGGCCCTGCGCCGGTTCGGCTGTGAGTACGTGGCCCTGGCCGGTTACATGCGGATCATGACGCCGTTCCTGGTCGGGGCCTGGCAGGGCCGGATGCTGAACATCCACCCCTCGCTGCTGCCCAGGCACCCCGGGCTGGACACCCACCGCCGGGCGATCGAGGCGGGGGACGCCGAGGCGGGGTGTTCGGTGCATCTGGTGACGGCTGGGGTCGATGAAGGGCCGGTGCTGGCCCAGGCCCGGGTCCCCGTGCTGGCGGGCGATACGCCGGAGACGCTGGCCGAGCGGGTGTTGGCCGAGGAGCATCGGCTGTATCCGGCGGCCCTGGCCGATCTGATCCAATGAAAAAGGCCGGCCGGGTTTCCCCGGCCGGCCCAATGTCTCAGCGCTCGAAATCCCTTAGCCGACGATCTCGTCGTCGGTGAAGAATTGCGCGATTTCCATCTTGGCGTTGTCCAGGCTGTCGCTGCCATGCACCGAGTTCTCTCCGACGCTGTCGGCATAGAGCTTGCGGATGGTGCCTTCGTCGGCCTGCGCCGGGTTGGTGGCGCCCATGACTTCGCGGTAGCGGGCCACGGCGTTGTCGCCTTCCAGCACCTGCACGACCACCGGGCCGCGTGTCATGAATTCGACCAGCTCGCCGAAGAACGGACGCTCCTTGTGGATTTCGTAGAATTTCTCAGCCTGGGCCTGGCTCAGCTTGATGCGCTTCTGGGCGACGATGCGCAGGCCGGCCTTTTCGATGACGGCGTTCACGGCGCCGGTCAGGTTCTTCTCGGTCGCGTCGGGTTTGATGATGGAAAAGGTGCGTTCGGTCATGGCCTAGTTTCTTTCAGCCCTACAAAGAGGTGGGATTTGGGAGGTCGCGGGCTTATAGCGGCGACCCTTCCCTACGCCAACACCCCCAAAGCGTTTCATGCTCCAGATCAACGAACTGACATTCAACGCCTGGGGCAGACGCTTCTTCGACAAGGCGTCGGTCACCTTGCCGACCGGGGGCAAGATCGGGCTGGTCGGCCGCAACGGCATCGGCAAGTCGACGCTGTTCAAGCTGATCCTCGGCGAGTTGCACGGCGGCGAGGACGAGATCAAGATCCCCAGGTCCGCCCGCATCGGCACCGTGGCCCAGGAACATCCCGCCACCCCGGTCTCCCTGCTCGATACGGTGCTGGAGGCCGACGAGGAACGCCACACCCTGATGACGCGGCTGGAAACCGCCGATCCCGAGGAGATGGGCGACATCTGGACCCGGCTGATCGAGATCGACGCCGACTCCGCCCCCTCGCGGGCTTCCGAAATCCTCTCGGGCCTCGGCTTCAGCAATGAGGACCTGACCCGGCCGATGGCCGAGTTCTCCGGCGGCTGGCGGATGCGTGTGGCCCTGGCCGCGGCCCTGTTTAGCCAGCCGGACCTGCTGCTGCTCGACGAGCCGACCAACTACCTTGACCTCGAAGGCGCCCTCTGGCTCGAGGCGCGGCTCAAGAAGTACCCGCACACCGCCCTGATCATCAGCCACGACCGGGAATTGCTCAACAATTCCTGCGGTTACATCCTGCATGTTCGCGAAGGCAAGCTCGACCTCTACACCGGCGGCTACGACAGCTTCGAGGAACAGCGCGCCGAGAAGGCCCGCCTCGCCGAGTCCATGCGCGGCAAGATCGAAGCCAAACGCGCCCACATGCAGGCCTTCGTCGACCGCTTCCGCGCCACCGCCTCCAAAGCCACCCAGGCCCAGTCGCGCCTGAAGATGCTGCAGAAGCTGCCGCCGGTGACGATGACGCTGGAGGAGCGCACTGCGCCCTTCACCATCC
>SDZP01000529.1 GCA_004144935.1 Caulobacteraceae bacterium
GGCATAGGGAGTCGGCGGGTCGGGAATCGCGATCTGGCCGGGGAGGAGGTCGAGGGCGGCCGGGTCGATGCTGCCGTGGGAGACGAGGACCGTGTCGGCGCCGGTAAGGGCCCCGGTCACGCGCTCGAGCAGGCGGCGGTCGCCGACGACGAGATTGGCCTTGATGACGCCGCCCATGCGTTCCCCGCGACCGCCGGCGAGGATGACGGCGGCGATGCGGGTCATGGGCGGGCCCGCCAGCGGAGCAGGAGCAGCAGGACGATGCCGGCGACGAGGCCCCAGAAGGCGGCGCCGATGCCGATAATGGTGATACCGGAGGCGGCAGTGACGAAGGTGAGGATGGCGGGCAGCTCATCGTCGCTGGCCAGCGCATTGGCGAGGGCGCCGGCAAGGCTGCTCAGCAGCGCCAGCCCGGCGACAGCCTGGATGAGAACCGGCGGCGAGGCGGTGATGAACGCCGCGGCCAGCCCGGCGACGAGGCCGAGGACGAGATAGGCGATGCCAGTGGTGACCGAGGCCGGCCAGCGCCGGGCCGGGTCGGGATGGGCCTCGGGGCCGGCATTGATCGCCGCGGTGATGGCGGCAAGGTTGGTGGCATGGCCACCGAAGAGAGCAGCGACGGCGCTGAGCAGGCCGGTGGCGACGAATAGCGGGGCAGGGGCGACGTCGTAGCCATTGGCTTTCATTACCGCGATGCCGGGCAGGTTCTGCGAAGCCATGGTGATGACAAAGAGCGGCAGCGCGATGCGGAGGAAGGCGTCCAAGGTGAAGACCGGCAGCACCGGCACCAGCGCCGGCAGGCTGCCGTCGAGCGCGCCGGGCGGCAGCTGGGTGGTCATCGACAGCACGAAAATGGTGACGAGCACGGCGAGCGGCACGGCGTAGCGGCGAAAGAAGACGAGCCCGATGGCCCAGGATAGGACGATGGGCAGCGCCAGGGTCGGCGCCGCCTCGATAGCCTGGAGCGGGGCAAGGCAGAGGGTGAGAAGGATGCCGGCGAGCATGGCGTTGGCGATGCTGGCAGGGATCATCGAGACGGCGCGGGCGAAGGGCGCCCAGATGCCGGCGAGGACGACAAGCGCGGCGGCCATGAGGAAGCCGCCGGTGGCGGCGCCGAAGCCGCCCTCGAGAGTCCCCAGCGAGATGAGAAAGGCGGCGCCGGGGGTCGACCAGGCAAAGCTCAGCGGCATCCGGGTGCGCCAGGCGCCAACGATGTTGAGCAGGCCCTGGGCGAGGCAGAGGGCGAGAAGCCCCGACGCCGCCTCGGCCGGGCTGGCGCCGACGGCGGCGAAGCCGGCGAGCACCAGGGCAAAGGTGCTGGCGTAGCCGACAAGGGCGGCCAGCAGCCCGGCAAGGACGGGCTGCGGGTCGAAGCGGGTGGCGGCGGCTGATGCTGACATGGCGCGAAAAGCATCACAGGCGCGGGCGCGCAGCAAGGGCGTCGATAGCAGGTTGGGGAGAAGCGTTGGAGGCCACGTCCGGAATCGAACCGGAATACACGGATTTGCAATCCGCTGCGTAACCACTCCGCCACGTGGCCCCAACGACGGCGCTATCTATTGCAGGGCCGGACTTTACGCAAGGTTGACGAAAACGCCGTCGCGCGATTTTCCGCGCAGATAGTCACCAAAGCCAAGAAATGGCGCAGAAACTGGCGTCGCGGATGCTGTATCGGGGACTTAGGGTTGTGCCGAACAGGGTTATCAGCGATGATAGCCTAGGCGTTTTGCAGCTTTCTGGCGATAACGGATCCGCCGACTACCGGCGTGCGGTCATCACTCGATCATTGTGAACGTTAACGGCCGCAGCCCCGCTGCGCCCGTGACGCAGGCATCGCTACACTCAACAAGGATCAGCGACATGGTTGACGGCACCGTCAAATTCTTCAACTCCACTAAGGGTTTCGGTTTCATCACCCCCGATAC
>SDZP01000127.1 GCA_004144935.1 Caulobacteraceae bacterium
AACAGGCGCAGCCCAGCGCCCCCCAGAACGCCCCGGCATCGGCGGTCGGAGCGTCGCGCCGGGCGGCCCCGGCGTGGTCATGGCCATGCACGCCGCACGGACCCGCGCAGGCGCAGGCGGACGCCAGACCGGCCAGCGTTGCCCTGGTGAGCGGCCCGCTCGCCCCGTAGCCGCCGAAGGTGCGGACCGGGGCCCAGTCCGGCGCGGCAGGTGGGATCGGCGGGGCCAGGGCCGCGAAGTCTCCCCCGCCCCAGACCACCTGTCCGCCCAGCAGGGTCAGCTCGCTCTGGATTGCCGCGATCTGGTCCTCGGGCACCGAGAAATAGTCCCGGTCGAGCGCCACCAGGTCGGCCATCTGCCCGACGGCGATCTGGCCCTTGCGGCCCTCCTCGTTGGAGAACCAGGTGTTGGCCTGCGTCCACAGCCGCAGCGCCGTCTCGCGATCCTGTCGTTGGCTGGCCGGATAGAGGGTCATGCCGCCGACCGTCCTGCCGGTGACCAGCCAGCTCAGCGAAACCCAGGGATTGTAGGATGCGACCCGGGTGGCGTCGGTGCCGGCCCCGACCTGGACGCCGGCGGCCAGCATCCGCGAGATCGGTGGCGTCGTCTCGGCGGCCTTGGCGCCGTAGCGGTCCACGAAATCCTCGCCCTGGTAGGCCATGCGGTGCTGCACGGCGATGCCGCCGCCCAAGGCCGCGATCCGGTCGATGCTGCGGTCGCTGATGGTCTCGGCATGGTCGATGAACCAGTGCAGGCCATCCAGAGGCATGTCGCGATTGACCCGCTCGAACACATCCAGGGCCCGACTGATCGTCTGGTCGTAGGTGGCGTGCATTCGCCAAGGCCAGCGCTGCTCGACCAGTTGACGGATCACCGGCTCCAGGTCGGCCTCCATGTTCGGCGGCATCTCCGGGCGGGGCTGGCGGAAGTCCTCGAAATCGGCGGCGGAATAAACCAGCATCTCGCCGGCCCCATTGTGACGATACAGGTCGTCGCCCTGGCCCGGCCGCAGCTGCCTGCCCCAGGCCTGGAAATCCGCCAGCTCGGCCTTCGGTTTCTGGGTGAAGAGGTTGTAGGCGAGCCGGACGGTCAGCTGGCCTTCGGCGTGCAGCGTCTCGATGATCGCATAGTCGTCCGGGTAGTTCTGGAACCCTCCGCCAGCGTCGATGACCCCGGTGACGCCCAGCCGGTTCAGCTCGCGCAGGAAGTGGCGTGTGGAGTTGAGCTGGATGTCCGGGGGCAGTTTCGGCCCCCGGGCCAGGGTCGCGTAAAGGATCATGGCGTTGGGTTTGGCGATCAGCAGCCCCGTGGGCTCGCCTTTGGTGTCGCGCACGAGCTCGCCGCCCGGTGGATCGGGCGTATCGCGGGTATAGCCCACGGCGCGCAGCGCGGCGGCGTTCAGCAGAGCGCGGTCGTAGAGATGAAGGATGAAGACCGGTGTCTCGGGGGCGACGGCGTTGATCTCGTCCAGGGTCGGCAGACGCTTTTCGGCGAACTGGTGGCGGGTGAAGCCGCCGATCACCCGGACCCACTGCGGCGGCGGTGTATTGCGCGCCTGATGCTGCAGCATGGCCATGGCGTCGGCCAGGGTCGGCACGCCGTCCCAGCGCAGTTCCATGTTGTAGTTGAGGCCGCCGCGGATAACGTGGGTGTGGCTGTCGATCAGGCCGGGAATGACGCGACGACCGCCAAGGTCGATGATCCGGGTCCGGGGTCCGGCCGTGGCGAGTACATCGCGCTCCGCGCCGACCGCCGTGAACAGGCCGTCCTTGACCGCCACCGCCTCGGCATCCGGGTTTCCGCGGTCCAGGGTGCGGACACGGGCGCCATGCAGGACGAGATCCGGATATTCGCTTGTCATGCCAAATCCTCCGCCTCTCGCCGCCATCAATGCCGCGGCGACAAGGCTCAATATTGCCGCCCGGCGGTCAGGTCCGATCATCGACCGGCGGCGCGGACGCGGCAATCCTGACCGGTAACCCCAACCAGTGCTTCACCGTCGGCACGGCCTGCTCACCCAGGAGGATGCCCAGCAAGCCGACCAGCGCCACGTAAGGCGGGGCCGGAGACCGGACCTTCAGCAGGCCATAGATGACGCCGACCAGGAGGCCGACGGCGAGAGCGATGGCGTAGGGTCTCATCGACGGTCTCCTTCGTTCAGGTCCCAACGGCGTCAGCCGGCCTCGGACGCGTGCTCGCCCAGCATGGCGCGGGCGTATTGGACGCCGATGCCATAGGCGCCGCCGAACTTCAGGGCGGCGTTGGTGGTCGCCTCATAGGTTTCGCCGCGCGCCCAGTCGCGCTGGAGTTCGAGGATGTATTGAAGGGACGTCATCGGCCGCGCGCCGGCCTGGACCATGCGGGCGACCGCCCGTTCGTGAGCCTCGGGCGAAGTGTCCGCGGTGGCGTCGGTGATCACATAGACCTCGAACCCCTGGTCAAGGGCGGACAAGGCCGGTCCGACGATGCATACCGACGTCCACAGGCCGGCGATGACCAGACGGGACCTCCCCAGACGATTGACCTCGGCAGACACGGCGTCGTCCTCCCAGGCGTTCATCGATGTTCGGTCAAGGACCGTGTGCTCGGGAAAGGCCGCCGTGATCTCGGGGAAGATCGGTCCGGAAAAGCTCTTTTCGGCGACAGTCGTGAGTATGGTCGGCGAATTGAAGATCTTCGCCGCCTCACAGACCAGGGCGACGTTGTTGCGCAGGCTCGCCACATCCTGAGAGGCAGCCGCAAAGGCCATCTGGGACTGGTGGTCGATCATGATCAGAGTGTGATCACCGGGCGCGAGAAGAAGGGCGCCGGGCGTTGGCTTGGCTTGAGCGGTCATGGGTAGCACTCCTTGGGCCGCGGCTCATGGCGGCGACGATTGGTGGATGGAAGAGCAGTAGAGGTCAGTGGGATGCGGCGGCGGCCTGGAGGATGACCGCGGCCACCTGCTGGGGGTGGGATGCGTGGGGCACGTGGCTCGACGGGACGTCGACAATCGTCGCGCGCATCCGGGTGGCGACGTGGCGCAGATAGTCGGGCTGCAGCATCCGGTCCTCGCCGGTGACGACCGCCCATGCCGGCTTGCTGGTCCAGGCGGCCGTCGTAACGGGTTGATCGAAACAGCCGGCCTGGATCGGGCCCTGGCTCGCCGCCATGATGGCTGTCTCGGCGGCCGGCAGATCCTGAGCGAAATTCTCCGCCACGCTCGCGGCCGGCAGGATGGCGAAGCCCTGTTTGTCGACGTCGAGGCTCATCAGGCCGGGCGTGGGCGGAAACTGCCGGAGCACATCGTTGGCGCTTTCGCCGGAGGCCGGGGCGATGGCCGCGACATAGACCAGGGCGCTGACCTTCTCGTCGACGCCCGCCTGGGTGATCACCACCCCGCCCCAGCTGTGACCGACCAGGACGATTGGTCCCTCAAGCCGGGCGATTGCGCGCTGGGTGTGGGCGACGTCGTCCGCCAGGGACGTCAAGGGATTTTGAACCGAGATCACCCTGAGGCCTCGGGCCTGGAGCAACGGGATCACCCGGTTCCAGGCCGAACCGTCGGCGAAGGCGCCGTGGACGAGAACAATGCTTTTGGCGGCTTGAGTCATGGGGCTGTTTCCTGTGTGGGACGTGGCTGATTGGGCCTGGGCCCGACCGGAGCCGCCGGCGACCAGGAGTGCGCCGGCGCTGGCGATCACGCTTCGTCGCGACGGCGAAGCGGTCGGTCCGGAAGGGTTCATCGGTCGAGGGTTGGGGACGGGATGGCTCATGGAGCTGTCCCCGAAGCGGTAAAGACCGTGTCGGTCGGTCCGATGCCGAAGATGTAGACAACCGCCGGCTGGTCGCGGGTCAGGGCGAAATGCGCCACGTCGGCCGGCTCGCTATAGAAGCTTCCGGGCGGAAGCGGCCTGACGAGCGTCTCCTCGGCGGTCGGGCCGTAGCCGAAATACCAGGCGCCCGAGACCACCACGGCAGTCCGCGGATCGCGGTGCGTATGAGCGGCGATCCGCGTATTTGGCGGCACTGCGATCCGGATCGTGTAGGGCCCGGACCGGGTCGGGTCTCCATTGAGCACGGTCGTCTGTATGCCCGCCACGCCGGAGCTTCCCGGCCCGGCGCCGCCGCTGGGGATGGCCTCGATCTCGGCCGGCGTCAGCCGGAACTCGCTGACCCGAGGCGGGCTCGCGACGCACCCGGACAGACAGATCATCGAAACCAGGGCCGCCGCCCCCGACAGGCGCGGGAGAGCGGTCATTGGTCTTCCCCCAGGAACCGGATGACCAAGGCGACCGTCGCGTCAGGGTTCTCCTCCATGATCCAGTGCCCCGAGCCCGGCACGACGCCTTCGCTGACATCGGATCCGGCGAACCGCATGACCGTGGCCATCATCGGCCCGAAGGATTTTTCACCGCCGACCGCCAGAATCGGCATCGTCAGGCGGGCGCCCTTCGCCAGCCAGGCGCGGTTGTCGGCCGCGTCCTGGTCAAAGGCCGCGAACTGGGCGAAGCCTGAACGCATGGCGCCGGGCCGGGCGTAAAGCGCCGCGTAGTGATCTCGCGACTCCTCGTCGAACCGGTCGGGGTTGGCGGAGAACTCGTTCCAGAAGCGATCCAGGTAGATCCGCTCGCGGCCAGCGACGAGCCGCTCCATGTCAGGTCCGCCGAACCGGAAATGCCAGAGCAGAGGGTTCTTGAGGATTTCGTCCCACGGGCCGACCCCCGGCACCGGTGCGTCGATCAACACCATACGGCCGACCCGGTCAGGCGCCTGAGTGGCGAGGGCGAAGCCCACCATGTTGCCGATGTCGTGCGCCACGATGTCGAACCGCTCGATGCGGAGGGCGGCGAGCACCCCCTGCATGTCACGTCCCTGGTTCATCTTGTCGAAGCCCGTCGCCGGATGCGACGAAAGCCCCATGCCGCGCAGGTCCGGCACGACGACCGTGTGATCGTCGTCGAGCGCCGCCGCCATCGGCGACCACATGTCCCCGGTCTCCCCGTAGCCATGGAGAAGCAGCACCGCAGGTCCGTGGCCGCCGACCCTGACGTGGATCGTCGCGCCGTTGACCTGGATCTCTCGTGTCCGGAAGTCCGCCGGAAAGTCCGGAACCTGGGCCATCGCCGGCGTCGCGATGCACAATGCCGTGGCCAAAAGGAAAGTCTTGAGCATCATCGTCCCTCCAGCACGCCGAGCGCGCGCCTTGAATGCGATGAGACTGTTTGCTCAGGCCCGGCCGCCTCTCAACCTCGACAGGGGGGCCGCGGGCTACCCGAACGGGTAGCGGTCCTGAGCGTCCCCGGGTGCAGGCTGCGGATCAATGTTTCATCGCGTCGGACCGCCGCTTGCGGCGAAGCTGGAGGAAGCGGATGCCCAAATCGTATCCTGTGAAGCCGTGACCCAGCGCTGGGCCGCCCTGGCGCTCGGCGTGCTTGCCTGTGCTGGCGGCTTGTGGGCTCTACACAGCCTCACGCTCCGCACGATGGCGACGCGCCTGCGCGCCGGATTCGAGCGAAGCCTCGAGCAGCGCGAACGCCGGGTGCGCCGTTTCCACGACGCTCTGCTGCAGGGCGTCCAGGGCATGATCCTGCGGTTCCAGTTGATCGCGGACGAGCCGCCACAAACCCGGTCGCAGCGCGCGTTGATGGAGGCCGCGCTCGATCGCGCCGACGACCTGCTCGATGAGGCGCGAGACCGGATCCAAGGCCTGCATGCGACAGAACTCGCGGGCGGAGATCTGGAAGCCGCGCTCGCCAATCTGATCGGCGCCCGACAGCCGGGGGGGCCCGCGATCGGCGTCTTCGTCGAAGGTCAGGCCCGGCCACTGGCCCGGTTCGCCGGAGAGCAAGTGCTTTTGATCGTACGGGACGTCCTGCGGATCGCGCGGCGGCGCGCCGGCGCCGAATGCATCGAAATCCGGGTGACGTTCAGTTCTCGCCGTCTGACGATAGCCGTCGTGGACGACGGCCTCGGTATCGAGTTGAGTGTCGTTCGGGAGGGGCGCGTGGCAGATTTTGCATGGGGAAGACTGCGAGCGCGAGCCCGGCGCCTCCAGGCCCGCCTGCGTGTCGACGGCGCGGCGGGCGCCGGCCTGCGCCTCGTCCTGACGGTGCCCGCCCGTATCGCATTCCGCGCACGGCCCGTGGGCTGGAAATCGTTCGGAGGCTGACTGGTGATTGACCCGAAGACGTCCGGCCCAGGTCCGATCCGCATCCTCGTCGTCGACGATCATCCCGTCGTCCGCGAGGGCGTCGTGGGGCTGGTCGAACGGCAGACGGACATGTCGGTCGTCGAACAGGCCAGCAACGGCCGTGAAGCGGTGGAGGCCTTCGCCCGTTCGCGCCCCGATGTGACCCTGATGGATATCCAGATGCCCGGCGTGGACGGGGTTGAGGCCATCGAACGTATTCGGGCGATTGACGCCGAGGCCGCCATCATCGTGCTGACGACCTATCCCGGAGACACTCAGGCCCTTCGGGCGCTCAAGGCCGGCGCGGCGGGGTATCTGCTGAAGAACTGCATCCGCAAAGACTTGCTGGACACCATCCGCCAGGTCCATGCGGGTCGCCGGGTCGTCGCGCCCGAGGTCGCCGAACAGATTGCCCTTCATGCCGTCGAGGACCGACTGACGCCCCGCGAATGCGAGGTGCTGCTCCACGTCGCCGAGGGCAAATCAAACAAGGAAATCGCCAGACGGCTCGGGGTCTCGCCGGATACGATCAAGGCCGACCTGAAGAGCATTTTCGTCAAGCTCAACGTCGTGGACCGGACCCAGGCGGTCGTGACCGCGACGCGCCGCGGCCAGGGCTTCACCCCGGGTCAGAGTGCGATATGGCCGCGGCTTTCGGCGGCGTCCCACCCGAATGCCTGCCGTCGCTCAGATGGGCGCGCCAGGCAGTCACGATCTGCGGGCTCCTGAGGCAACGTGGTCCCCACGCCGGTTGTGGCGGCCAGACTGAGAGTGTTAGCTGGGGGCTGGGAAGGGGATGCGGTTGAGGGGGCTGGCCGGCCACTGTTTCGTGCTCGTGCTCAGCGTCGCGCTGATCGGCGCGGCCCGGCCTTCGCACGCCCAGCCCCCTGAACGGTCGATTGCCCAGTACAGGCACAGCCACTGGACCTCCGAGGACGGCGCGCCCTCGAACATCGCCGCGATCGCCCAGAGCGCCGACGGTTTCCTGTGGCTGGGCACGAGTGACGGTCTGTACCGGTTTGACGGAATCAGGTTCCAGCGCATCAAGCCGATTCCCGGCGACCGGACACGATCGCCTCAGGTTTCAGCCCTGGCTGTCACGCGCTCCGGGGATCTGTGGGTTGGCCACAGGTGGGGCGGAATAGCGATCTATCGCGGCGGCCAACTCCATCCGGTCTCGATGCCGAGGCCTGCCGAGTCCGTGGTTGCGATCGCCGAGGATCAGGCCGGCGACATCTGGACGGTCAGCGGCCGGAGCCGCGGACCGGTTTCGCGCTATCGCCACGGCCGCTGGGAAAGCGTTGGCAAGGCCGAGGGCGTGCCCGACCAGGTCGTCGGCGCTCTGTTGGCCCCGCGTGACGGTTCGGTATGGATCGCCGGTTGGGACGGCGTGAGCGTGCGCCCTTCCGGCCACACCCGGTTCGAGCCGGTCGCCGGCACGGCCGATGACGAGAACAAGACCCTCTCGGTCGGCCGCATGGGCGAGGTCTGGATGCTGGGCCTCGACGGGCCGCGTCGCCTGTGGGTGAACGGCGCGCTCACGCCGTTTCAAACTCCGGCCCCGGGACGGCTCCGCGTCCGCACCCATCAAACCCCGCGCTTGTTGTTCGATCGCCAGGGGGCAATGTGGGCTACCGACCAGGAATCGGGCTTGATGCGGCTCGCCGCCGCCGCATTGGCCGATCGCAACGCCGATAGCGGCCAGCTTCAGCTGTTCGGTCGCGCCGACGGCCTGTCGTCGGATGGCGTGACAGCCTTGTTCGAAGGCCGCGAGGGAGAAATCTGGGTCGGCACCACGGCCGGCCTCGATCGGTTTCGACCCGCCGACGTTGTTCCGGCGCCCACCCTGTCCCCGCCGGGCGGGGGCCTGTTGTTCGCGGACCGCCACGGCGGGCTCTATCTGATTGATAGCTCCACGGTATCGCGTGTCGCAGGCGACGATCGGGTTGAGCTGTTGACGGACAGTCTGAACGATGTAGGCGCCATCTGCGACGCGCCGGACGGCAGTCTCTGGCTCGCGTCCGCTCCGGGCCTCATCCACCTCACAGGTAAACGATCGATCGTTACGCCCCTGCCGTACGACCCGACCCTCAGCAGCGTGGCGTGTGTCGTCGAACCCGGGGGCAGGCTATGGCTATCCGCGGGACCGGAGGGTCTGTTCCGACGCGACGGCGACCGCTGGACGCCCGTTCCGGTCGGATCGTCCGATGCTCATGTGCGCGGGCTCAGACTGGATCCGGCCGGCCGGCTGCTCGCTGTCGTCCGCAACAAGGGCCTTTACCGAATAGCCGACGGGCGGGCCAAACTGGTTTGGAGCGGAGACCAGATCGGCCGCATCGTTGCTCTGGGACCCTATGAGGACGCTATGCTGATCGCCGGAATCTACGGCGTCGGGCAGCTCCATGGTGACCGGCTGCAGGTTCTGGCCTCGGATCGTTATCCCTGGTTGGCGAACATCAGAGGTCTCGCGCAAACCGCGACCGACGCCTGGTTCCTGACCGATCGCGGCCTCATCAGGGTCACGCTCGGCGATCTCAGACGGGCCTTCCGGGATCAAGGGCCCCTGCCCCATGAACTGTTCGATGCGGATGACGGATTGATTTCGGCCGTCCAGTTTGGCGCCAACCGACCGATCACGACCAGCCGGGACGGGCGCATCTGGATCACGACGCCGGACGGCGCTTTCTGGATCGATCCGGCGCGCCGCATCCATAACAC
>SDZP01000530.1 GCA_004144935.1 Caulobacteraceae bacterium
CTCACCGCCCCGCCCCTGCCCGGCTACGAGATGGCCAGCGAAGGCGACGGCGAGGCCCTGCGCATGGCGCTCACAGCCGCCCGGGCCGGTGACGGGGCCCGGGTGCGCACCGCCATGAGCGGCATCCAGGATCCGCTGGCCCGCAAGATCGCCGTCTGGGCCCTGGCAGACGGCGCGCCGGACACGATGAGCTTCTTCGAGGCCGACTCGGCCCGCCGCGACCTGGCCGGCTGGCCGCGCGCCGCGGGGCGGCAGGCAGCGGCCGAGAAGCTGCTGGAGACCGGCGGCCTGGCCCCGGCCAAGGTGATCGACTGGTTCGGCGGGGCCGGGCCGGTGACGGCCGAAGGGGCGATGGCCCTTGCCGAAGCGCTGCGGGCGACCGGGCGCGGGGCGCAGGCCCGGGCGCTGATCCGGCAGTGGTGGACCATCCGGCCGTTCGAGCTGGACCCGCAGGTCGCCATGCGGACGCGGTTTGGCGGTGACATCGGCGAGGCCGAGAACAACGCCCGCGCCGACCTGATGATGTGGGGGCCGCAGGGTCCCGCCGCCGAAGACCTGGTCGCCACCCTGACGGGGCCTGACAAGGCCTTGGCCGAGGCCCGCATGGCCCTGCGGTCGGGCCGCACTGACGCCGGCGTGCTGGTGGCGCAGCTGACCGATGCGCAGCGACGTCATCCCGGCGTGATCTGGGAGCAGGCGCTGTATCTCTACAAGCGCGGCCAGGCCTCGGCCGCCTTTGCCCTTTCGGCCCAGCTCACCGCGCCGCCGACGCCGGAGGCCGCCGCCCGCGCCTGGCCGGACAGGCGGCGGATGATCGTGGCGGCGCTGCAGGCGCGCAATGTCCAGGCCGCCTACAACCTCTCGCGCGACTGCGGCATGACCGTCGGGGCCGATGCGGCCGAGGCGGAGTTCTATGCCGGCTGGCTGGCGCTGACCCGGCTGAACGACCCGCAGGCCGCAGAGCGGCACTTCGCCCGGCTGGCCGGGGCCGGGGTCTCGCCGATCACCCAGGGCCGGGCCCTCTACTGGCAGGGCCGGGCGGCCGAGGCGCTGGGAAAGACGGCGGAGGCTCAGGCCTTCTACCGGCAGGGCGGGCGGCACGTCACCGTCTTCTATGGCCAGTTGGCGGCGGAAAAGGCCGGCCTGTCGACCCTCACCCTGGGCAGGGATCCGCCGATCACCCAGGCCGACCGCAGCCGCTTCGACGGCCGCGAGATCGTCCGGGCCGCCCGGCTGCTGAGCGGCTTTGGCCTCAAGGAACAGTTCCGCGCCTTCGTCCTGGCCCTCGACGACGTCCTGCCGACGGCGGCGGAATCGGCGCTGCTGGTCGACCTGGCCCGCTCCAGCGGCGACCAGGATCTGGGCATGCGGGCGGTGCGCACGGCGGCGCAGCGCGGCTTCATCCTGCCCGAGCGCGGCTACCCCGTCCTCGCCGTGCCGCAGGTTCCCGGGGCGGCCGAGCCGGCCTTCGTGCTCAGCATCGCCCGCCAGGAAAGCAACTTCGACCCAAACGCCCGCAGCGGGGCCGACGCCATGGGGATGATGCAGCTGCTGCCCGGCACCGGCCGCGACACCGCCAGGCTGCTAGGCGAGCCGTTTAGGCCGGACCGACTGTACGACGGCGACTTCAACATGCGGCTGGGCTCGCGCTACCTCGGCGACATGGCCGCCAGCTTCGGCGGCAGCTACGCCATGGCCGCCGCCGGCTACAACGCCGGCCCCGGCCGCCCGCCGCAGTGGGTGGGCGACTGCGGCGACCCGCGCGGCGGCCGCGCCGACCCGCTCGACTTCATCGAATGCATCCCCTTCAGCGAGACCCGCAACTATGTGATGCGCACGCTGGAGACGATGCAGGTCTATCGGGCGCGGTTGAACGGCGGGGTGACGCCGCTGACGCTGTCGGCGGA
>SDZP01000128.1 GCA_004144935.1 Caulobacteraceae bacterium
CCTGGCGCGGGCCCGGGCCACCCAGGACCGCAGGCTTCGCGAGGCGATTCTCCTGGCCAGCCTGTCCGGGGACGAGCCCGCCGCCGACATCCTGCGCGCCGAGGCCCTCGCCGACCCGCCTGCCGATCCCGACTTCGACCCCTTCGCCAGAACGCCGAACCGGCGCCAGCGTCTGGCCCTCAAGGCGTTGCTGCGAGACACGCCCACGGCCCTTCGCGCCCTCGCCGCAGACATCGCCGCCGCGCTGGCCCGCTAAAATACCTTGCCCCCTGCCGCGACGGCGCCCTTGAGCGGAGCGACGCAACGCGCTTCTATCCACCCTTCAAGTGAACAACGATAACCCGGCGCAGACCGGGGGCCTGAGGAAGCACCATGCACCCCACCCACTACGCCAAGAGCCACCCCGACCGCGCCGCCTACATCATGGCCGGCACCGGCGAGACGGTGACCTACAGGGAGCTGGACGAACGCTCCAACCAGGGCGCCCAGCTGTTCCGGTCGTTGGGGCTGGGGGTCGGCGACGTCATCGCCGTCTGCATGGACAACAATGCCCGCTACTTCGAGATCGCCTGGGCCGGCCAGCGAGCGGGCCTCTACTACACCTGCATCTCCTCGAAGCTGACGGCCGGAGAGATGGAGTACATCCTGCGCGACTGCGGGGCCAAGGTGCTGATCACCTCGGCCGCCATGGGCGACCTGGCCGACGAGATCGCCGGCCTTGTCCCCGACCTGAAGCTCTACATGGTCGGCGGCGCCCGCGGCCCCTACGAGAGTTTCGAGGACGCCCGCGACAGGATGCCGACGACGCCGATCGCCGATGAGACGGCCGGCTCCGACATGCTCTACTCCTCCGGCACCACCGGCCGGCCCAAGGGCGTCAAGCCGGCCCTGACCGGCAATCCGATCGACATGCCCAACCCCCTGTCGATGATGACCCAGGGCCTGTTCGGCTTCCAGGAAGGCTGCGTCTATCTCTCGCCGGCCCCGCTGTACCACGCGGCCCCGCTGCGCTGGTGCATGAGCGTCCACAAGCTGGGCGGCACGGTCATCGTCATGGAGAAGTTCGATCCGGAGACCGCCCTGGCCCTGATCGAAAAGTACAGGATCGACTGCGGCCAGTTCGTACCGACCCACTTCGTCCGCATGCTGAAGCTGCCCGAGGACGTGCGCGCCAAGTACGACGTCTCCAGCATGAAGTCGGCCGTCCACGCGGCCGCCCCCTGCCCCATCCCGGTCAAGGAACAGATGATCGCCTGGTGGGGCCCGGTGATCCACGAGTACTACGCAGGCACCGAGGGGAACGGCTTCTGCTACATTGGCTCGACCGACTGGCTGGCCCACAAGGGTTCGGTCGGCAAGGCGGTGCTGGGCGAACTGCGCATCTGCGACGAGGAGGGCAACGCCCTGCCCGCCCGCCAGGAGGGGCAGGTCTATTTCGAGAACGGCCCGCCCATCAACTACCACAACGACCCGGTGAAGACCGCCGAGAGCTACAACAAGCACGGCTGGACCAGCCTGGGCGACGTTGGCTGGATGGATGAAGATGGCTTCCTCTACCTGACCGACCGCAAGAGCTTCATGATCATCTCCGGCGGGGTGAACATCTATCCGCAGGAGATCGAGAACCTGCTGGTGACCCACCCCAAGGTCACCGACGTGGCGGTCATCGGCGGTCCGCACGAGGAGATGGGCGAGCAGGTCATCGCCGTCATCCAGCCGGCGACCGGCAAGGGCGATCCGGAGCTGGCCGCCGAGCTGCTGGCCTACTGCCGGGCCAACCTCAGCCACGTGAAGACGCCCCGGGTGATCGACTTCATGGAGGAATTGCCGCGGCACCCGACCGGCAAGCTCTACAAGCGGCTGATCCGGGACGCCTACTGGGGCAAGACGGACGCAAAGATCGTCTGATCTGTACAGAGGCGTCAAATCGGTCTGAATATCCCCGGGATGAGTAGCCCGGCGTGTTCAAACCCATGACCCGCGAAGAAGCCCATGACCTGGTCATGGGCGTGCTGTCCCAGCCTGAGCTGGACCGGGTGCAGGGCCTGCCCAACTTCGGGGAGGTCTCCCTGCGGGCCATGGACGGCTGGGCGCCGCATGCCGAGGACAGCCAGTCGATGACCCGCACCCTGCGGGACATCGGTCACTACATGGCCGGCGTCTGGGCCATCCAGCTGAACCAGTCGCCCGGCGGCCTGACCCACGCCTCGCTGTCTGAGATCGTCGGACCGATGGGCATGGGCAGCCGCACAAGGGTGCATGCCATGCTGGTCTACCTGCAGTTCGTCGGCCTGATCCGCCCGGCCCCCAAGGGCGGCGACGGCCGCCTGCGCCATTATGAACCCACGGCGGGCCTGATCACCCTGTTCCGCGCCCGCTTCCGCCGTGAACTGACCATCATCGCCGACCTGATGCCCGACCTGACGCAGACCCTCGCCCGCTGGAATGAACCAGGCGTCTTCGAACGGCTCATCAGCGCCCACGGCCGGTTCATGAGCGCGGGCTTCATGACCTATGACCCGAAGGCCTCCAACCTCGACGTCTTCTCGCATCGCAACGGCGGGCTGATCATCCTGGGTCAGGTGATGGTGGCGGCGCACAGGGCGAAAGGCCCATTTCCTCCAACCGGGCCCACGGTGGTGAATCTCTCGGAGATCGCCCGCCGGTCGGGGGTGTCCCGGGCCCAGGCGCGCGGCGTTCTGAAAGCCGGCGAGAGCAAGGGCTTTCTGGTTCCCCTGCCGGACGGGTCCACCGGGTTCTCGCCGGAGTTGCGGCACAATATCGAACATCTCATGGCAGCCTATACTTTGAGCCTCGGCTGGTGCGCCCGAGAAGCCATCAGAATTCGCCCAAACTGAGCGGTGTAACTTTTTTGAACGGTTTTCCCTTTTCTTGAGCGGCAACCAAGCTAGGTTGCGCCGTTAACGACGACTGCTGGAATTTACTGCCGGACTCTTCCCCTACGGCAGGCGTCGATCAGAGTGTCGAAGTAGAGTTGGAGTCCGTGTGAGTGTTGAACTGGGCCGGGAGTCCGCCGGCGACTTGGCCGCGCTGGTCTTCGACGTTCTTGCGCAGGACAACCTTGATCGGATGATCGATCATCCTGATTTCGGGGCCGTCAGCCTGACGCTTCTCGACAATTGGGGACCGCACGCCGAAGACGACGCCTCGATGACCCGCACCCTGCGCGACGTCGGCCACTACATGGCCGGCATCTGGGCGCTGGCGCTGCATGCGTCCCCCGAGGGCCTCAGCCACGCCAGCCTCAGCCGCCTGGTGGAGCCGCTGGGTTTTGGCAGCCGCACCCGTGTGCACGCCATGCTGGTCTATCTGCAGGTCATCGGACTGATCCGTCCGGCGGCCGCGCAGGGCGATGGCCGGCTCAAACGCTATGCGCCCACGCCGGCCCTGGCGGCCCTGTTCCGCTCCCGGTTCGAGCGAGAGCTGGCGCTGTGCGCCCCGCTGGTTCCGGAGGCCGAGCCGGCGCTGGGGCGGCTGCGGGAGCCCGGAGTCTTCGAGGCCTTCATGGCCGCCACCGGCCGGTTCATGACCGGCAGCTTCCTGGCTTACGACCGCAAAGCTCCCAACCTGGACGGCATCTCCCAGCGCAACGCCGGCCTGATCGTCCTGGGACAGCTGATCGTCATGGCCGAGGCGGGGTTTCCGCCCACCGGCCCCGTGGAGGTCAATCTCAGCGAACTGGCCAAGCGCAGCGGTGTCTCGCGCCAGCATGCCCGCAACATCCTGAAGGTGGGCGAGAAGGCTGACTTCTGGCGCATCCGGGCCGATGGCCGACTGATCTTCGCCGACACCTTTGAGCTTCAGATCCGGGTGCTTATGGCGTCCTACGTCCTCCACCTGTCCTGGTGCGCCCGCCAGGCGCTGTCGGCGACCTCGATCAGCCCGCCCGATCCTGGGCCTTTTGACGGGCCTTCAGCCGGTTTGACGCTGGGTCCGCCTGCGCAATCCTCGCCTCCAGCTGGGCCAGCGCCTCGACAATGACGCGAACGCGGCCGGACGTCAGGTTCGGTCGCGCGGCCCGCTGCCTCGCCGCCTCGACCGCCTTTGGCGTGGGGCCGTGGAGGTCGAGCATATAGGCGACCTCCTCGAGCACAGCCTTGTCAAACCTGCGCCGGCGAGTTCGACCGAACATCCGTCCCACCCTCCATTGGCGGAACAGATCACCTACGCCGTCGGATCAGCCCGCGGCAGTGGAAAAAACTTGAACGATCAGCCTTCGTCGATGCTGATCACCCGGCGCACGTCGTCCCCGATCAGGCCAATGGCCGAGGGGTTGCGCACGCCCTGCAGGGCGACGACGTCGAACAGCTCACGCACGACCCCTTCGATCCGCACCCATTCGACGGTGTCGCCGCTCTCGGTATCGATCACCAGGATGCCGCAGCGGGCGACTGCGTCGCGGCTGGCCAGGGCCGCGTCCAGCGGAAGGCCCTGGAAGGTGCGGTTCTCGCGGGCCTGCGACAGGCCGACCAGGGCGTATTTTCCCATGAACGAAAGACCGCGCGCATAGCCCGGGCAGAAGGCCACCGGCTTGAAGGCCCGGGTGTCCGGATCGACGAAACCGAGCTCGCCGGCCCCGGAGTTGAGCAGCCAGAGCTTGCCTTCGTGGACGCGGGGCGAGTGGGGCATCGACAGCCCCTCGACGACCCGTTCGTTGGTCGTCACGTCCATGATCATGCCGCCGTCCGAGCGGCGGTCGCGCCAGCCGTCGGAGACGTCCGACGCCGAGACCATCGAGACGTAGCGCGGGCGGCCGTTCTCCATGGCCAGGCCGTTCATGTGGCAGCGGTCTTCCGGCGCCAGCTTGGTGATGAAGGGCGGCTGCCAGATGGGCTTGAAGCTGTAGCCCTCGCTGATCGTCGCCAGGCAGGAGAACAGGGTGTTGACGAAGACGATATTGCCGTCGGCGTCGAAGGCGATGTCATGGGCGTCGACGTCGCCGGTGATCCAGCTGACGCGCGGGCTGTAGACGGCGTCGTGCGGACCGCTCATCTGGCCGGGCGGCAGGACGTTGTCGAAGCGGTAGATCTGGTAGTGGGTGGCGAGCGCCAGCTTGCGGGCGTCCGGGCTGGCGGCCAGGCCCATGCAGCGGGCGAAGGTGCGCTCGAAAACGGCGATGCGGCCGGGCTCCTTGACCCCGAGCAGGAATATCTTCCCGGCCTGGTAGGTGGTGAAGGCGATCGAGGAGCCCATCCGCGCCAGCCAATCGGGGAACCCCCGCGAGGTGGTCAGGGCGAAGGCTTCCTGGGGCGGCGCCTGGGCGGGCGCGGTCGTGGCGTCGGTCATGGGCGCACACTTGGCACAGCCGACGCGGGCTGACGAGGGGAAGAATCGGCGCGGATCAGGCCGCCTGCTCGCGAGCCCCGCGGGCGGCGGCCATCTCGCCCATGACCCGGGCGGTTTGGTCGTCCGCGGCGAAGAAGGTCTCCAGCACCAGTTCCGACAGGGTGACGTCGACCGCCGTGCCGAACAGGGTGGTGGTCGACAGGAAGCTGAGCGGTCCCTGCTCGCTGGCCAACCGCAGGGGAATGGCGACGCCGCCGTAGTCGGCGCCGTGGGCCCGGCCGACGGCGGCCGGCGGGGCCGGATAGCGCGACAGTTCGGAGAGCAGTTCGGCCAGCCTCGGGTCGGCGGAGAGGGCCAGGTCGCGGCGCAGGCGCTCCAGAACATGGCCCCGCCATTCGACCAGGTTGAGAATGCGCGGGGCCAGGCCGCCGGGATGCAGGCTGGCGCGCAGGACGTTGATCGGCGGCGTCAGCAGCTCCGGGGCCAGACCGGTCATCAGGCTCTCGGCCGCCGCGTTGGCCCCCAGCAGCTCCCAGTGGCGGTCGACCAGCAGGGCGGGGTGCGGCGCGTGGCCGGCCAGGATCAGATCGACCGCACGGCGGGCGGCGGCGAGGCCCGGATCGTCCAGCGACCGCTGCGGGAAGACGGCGGCGAAGCCGGCGGCGGTCAGCAGCTGGTTGCGCTCGCGCAGCGGCAGCTCCAGCCGCTCGGCCAGGCGCAGCACCATCTCCCGGCTCGGTCGCGAGCGGCCTGTCTCCAGAAAACTCATGTGGCGTGGGGAGATCTCGGCCTCGAGGGCGAGGTCCATCTGGGTCATCCGCCGCCGACCGCGCCAGTCGCGGACGAGATCGCCGAAGGTTTGTGCGCTGCTCATGGCCCCAACCTTAGGCCGCCTGCCGTGTCTCCTCCATGACCTGCGAGGTAATCGACCGCCCGACGCCTTGAGACCGCCCGTCAGCCGTGGCATGTCCTCGAACAACTGTTTGCAACGAGACTAAAAGGGACACGCCATGAAGGAAGTCGACATCAAGGACCTCGGCACGCTGGTCGGCCAGGAGATCGGGGTCAGCGACTGGGTCGAGATCACCCAGGAGCGGGTCAACCAGTTCGCCGAGGCGACCGGCGACCACCAGTGGATCCACGTCGACGTCGAGCGCGCCAACCGCGAGATGGGCGGCCCCATCGCCCACGGCTACCTGACCCTGTCGCTGATCCCATTCCTCGGCGCCGGCCTGCTGCGCGTCACCGGGGTGACCCGCGGCATCAACTATGGCTCGGACAAGGTGCGCTTCACCAACATGGTCCGGGTCGGCAAGCGGGTGCGCATGCGCCAGAAGCTGCTGGCCGCCGAGCCCAAGTCGGGCGGCATCCAGATGAAGAACGAATGCACCATCGAGATCGAGGGCGAGGAGCGTCCGGCCTGCGTCGCCGAGACCATCTCGGTCATCTACGGGGCCTGATTTCGCGATCAGACGCTGCGCGCGGTCGGCCGTCCTTCGGGGCGGCCGATTTGCGTTGAGCCCTCCCCCAGGGGCGGCGGACGCAGGCAGAAGCTGTAGTCGCCGTCATAGGGCGTCGGATGCCAGGCGTCGGCCAGGGCGGCGTCGACGTCCGGCGCGAAGCGGGCGTGGCAATGGCCGTGCGTCGCCTGCCGATGCGCCCCGGGCAGGTCGGCGAGAATGGCGTCGAGCGCCGGCGAGACCGTCTGCAGCCTGACCCGGGCGACACCCAGGCTCCTGGCGTTGTCGACCAGGGTGCGGACCAGAGCCGGGATGGCCTCGACTTCGTGGTCGGCCGGGGCGATCAGGTCGACGATGTCCAGGCAGGGCTGGTCGATCTCGGTCTGTTTGGTGAAATAGGCCAGCAGATATCCGGCCAGGCGGCCCTCGCGCTCGTAGCCCAGCAGGATCGGCCGACGGGTCAGATCGGGATCCGCCAGCCGCCAGCGCAGGCTGGCGCTGTCCCGCGCCGCCAGCAACCGTCCGTCCTGCTGCAGACGCGACCAGAGCCCGTCGAAGCGGCCGTCGACCTCCTGCTCGAACATCACCCGCACGCCCGGCGCCAGGCGGCTGACCGTGCCGTGGCGCAGACGGTCGCTGATGAACCGCTCGCCCTTCGACCGCACCCCGTCGAACCCCCGCAGCGTGCTCACCTTCCACAGCAGCCGCTCGCCGATCACCCCCGGCAGGTCGACCCACCAGCTGTACTTCACATCGTGGGTGGCGCTCGGCCAGGCCTCCAGGGCGTAGTGGCGATAGTGGCCGGCGGAGACGGCGTTGGCGTTGAACAGATAGATGGCGAACCGGCCCGGCTGCTCGGCCAGGGCCCGCAACACCATGCGGCCGGCCCCCTTGGCGCGGGGATGGGCCAGGAAGGTGTGCCCCGTGGCGCCGCGGAGCACCCGCGTCCCGAAATGGAACCGCTGCACGAAGTTGCCGAGGAAGGCGGACACCTCGCCGTCCTTTTCGCAGACCCAGCCGGCGGGGCCGGCGTCGCCGTCATCCCGCGCTCCTGGCGGCCCCTCGGCCAGCCAGGCCCAGCCCGCGGCGCTGCGCTGCGGCCACCAGGCCCAGTCGCACAGCGCGTTGACGGCCGCGGCGTCGGCGGCTTCGAACGGTCTCAAAAGATAAGTCACCACTGCTCCAGATCGGGGCGGAAGAAGGCCTTACACCGTCCCTGAGCAATGGCCGGGCCAAAAAAGTGACCGCATGGTAACCGCAGGATTAACCCTCTGCGCCTGAAGCCGGCTTCCGCCGCCGCGCGCCGGCCGATCTAATTCCGCCAGACGAGCCCGGAATCCGCTCGATCCGGCCGCCGTCTGCGTTGACCCGGCGCGACGGGTCGGGCCAAGGTCGCCGCCCATGCCGGACGGTCCGGCCTTTTTCCATCCCGGGGGTGTCTCCATATGAACCGTCGTGAAGTCCTGGCGGCCAGCGCCGCCGCCGCCGCCCTCCTCCCAGGTCAGGTCATGTCCGCAACCAACTCCAAGCCCGTCCCGCCTGTCGCGAAGAAGGAGCCGAAGGTCATCGAACAGCTCGGCCGCAAGCGGACCGACAACTACGCCTGGATGAAGGACGACAACTGGCAGGCGGTGCTGCGCGACCCGACCATCGTCAAGGCCGACGTCAAGGCCCACCTGACCGAAGAGAACGCCTACACCAAGGCCATGCTGTCCTCGACCGAGGACCTGCAGGGCAAGATGTTCGAAGAGATGAAGGGCCGCGTCAAAGAGGACGACAGCAGCGTCCCCTCGGGCGACGGCCAGTGGGAATACTACACCGAGTTCGAAAAGGGCGCGCAACACCCCAAGTTCATGCGCCGAGGCCGCAAGCCGCCGTACGTGCTGGACGGCAAGCTGGTCACCGAGGTTCGAGCCGTCGCCGCGCCGCAGCTGCTGCTCGACGCCGACGCCCTGGCCAAGGGCAAGGCCTACTCCGAGGTTGCCGCCACGGCGCACAGCAGCGACCACAAGCTGTTCGCCTATGCCGAAGACGCGCAGGGGTCCGAATTCCACTCCATCTTCGTCAAGGACCTGGAGACGGGAC
>SDZP01000531.1 GCA_004144935.1 Caulobacteraceae bacterium
TGACCACCGGGCGCGGCGACCGGCGTCGCTTGCGGCGCGGCGGCGGGCGCGGGTTCGGCCGGCGCTGTCTCCGCGGGCGCGGCGGCGGGTTGAGCCGCCGGCGCGGCGGCGACCATGAAGCCGGGATCCTTGGCGATGTCGTTGAGGCCGTTGGCCACCACATGGCGGGTGACCGTCATGATCGCGTCCTCGAAGCCCTTTGTCTTGATGGTGTTCTCAGGGGCCTTGGTCAGGCCGATCGTCGAGATGATCTGGTGCTTGACCTCCTTGGTCACCTTCGGCGCGCCCGGCGCCGGGATGTATTCGAAGGTGCAGACGTAATAGTCGATCACCGTGGTGCCGGCGAGGCCGAAGGTCAGGCCGGTGGCGAAGCCTTTGCCGGCCGCCCCTTCCTGGGGAATGTTCTCGATCGTCACCGACAGGATGGCGCCGCCGGCGACGGGACCCGTCGCCACCTCGCTGAAGATCCCGGTCGCCTTGACATTATCGGTCACGGCCTTGGTCAGGTATTTGGTCGCCTGCGGGTTGGGGGCGCCCTTGGTCTTGAACTGGAACAGCAGCTGGACCGGCGCGGGCGCGGCCACCACCGCCTTTTCGGCGGCCGGCACGTCGGTCGGCGTCGGCAGCAGGTACTGGCCGGCAGAGGCCGCGCCCGGCGCGGCCAGGAGCAGGACGGACAGCAGCACGAGACGCCGCGCAAGCGACGGCAGACGTTTGATCAGCGGAATCACGGCAAAGGCCCCCGGTTTCAAGTCACACGGGGACGCACCGGCCCGACGCCGGCTCAACCCCCGGGGTCACCATGCAAGCCCGCCCCAGGGCTGTAAATGCAAAGTTCCACGACAGCGGATGGAATCGCTAGTCGTTCATCCAGTCGCTCAGCCCCTCCCGCCGACAGACCTCGGCAAAGCCAGGCCGGGCCCGCATGCGGGTCACGTAGGGTCCGAGGTTCGGCCAGCTGGTCGCCGGGCGCTGCATGTTGCGCGACCAGCGCATCAGCATGGTGGCCAGCAGATCAACCGTGGTCACCGTGTCACCCAGCAGGAAGGGCCGACCGTCGGCCAGCATGCGGTCCAGCCGCTCGAACACCGCCTCGATCCGCACCCTGGCCAGCGCCCGAACGGCCTCGGCGCCGGCGGGATCGCCATCGCTGTCGGCATAGAACCAGTCACGCATGGCCGGCGACAGACCGTTGGCCAGCACCAGCATGGTCTCCAGCCAGGCCGCCCGACCGGGGGAGCCCACGACCGGCGCGAAACCGCCCTCGGGATGTCGCTCGGCGAGCAGCATCAACAGCGCCGCCGATTCACGGACCGGCGCGCCATCGACCACCAGGGTCGGCACCCGGCCGGCCGGGTTGAGCGCCAGGTAGGCCGCCGACCGCTCGGCCTTGATGTTCACCGCCCGCGCCTCGAACGGCGCCCCGAGCTCGATCAGCATCCAGTGCACGGCCAGGCTGGCCGTGCCGGGCGCATAGAACAGCAGATAGCTCATGGACGCCCCGGATCTGCCTTGAGGATCAGCGCGATGGTGCCCCCGGTCGGGCTCGAACCGACACTCCTTGCGGAACCGGATTTTGAGTCCGGCGCGTCTACCAATTCCACCACAGGGGCCGCCGAAGCGGGTCGCGAAGGTCGGGCAATCTAGCGATGGGCGGCGCGGCGTCAACGCGCCTTGGGCCAATCAGGCGGCGGCGATGTCGAGGGCCAGATAGGTCACCGTCTTGCCATTGGCCAGCCGCGCCTCGCCGACCGGCTGGAAGCCGAAATTGCGATGGAAGGCCTGCGAGCCCGGGTTGGGCGGATCGGCGTTGACCTCGCAGACGATGCGAACGTGGCCCGCCGCCCTCGCCTGCCCCACCAGGTCCCGATAGAGCCGCGCGGCCAGCCCCCG
>SDZP01000129.1 GCA_004144935.1 Caulobacteraceae bacterium
GGTCAACTACGAGTTCTCGCCCAACGCCTCCTATTTCTGCGGCTCCGGCGGCTGCCAGAGCGTCATGTATGTAGCGGAGGCCGACGGGACAGCCCGCAAGGTCTTCGAGCATGGCGGCGGGGCCTACAGGTTCAGCGGCGGCAAGTCCGCCCGCAAGCTGCAGATCAACTTCCATGGTAGCGCCTGCGGCGGTTACGGCGCCGAGGAATGCCTCCGGGCCTGGCGATGGGACAACGCGCTGGGCCGCTATGTCGAGACCCCCAACAGCAAGGGCCAGACCCTGTTGCCCAGTGGCTCGATCCCGGCCGTCTATCCCGCCGCCAAGAACGCTCCAGCCGAGGTGCGGGCCGAGGTCGAACGCCGTCTGGCCGCGTGCAAGGCCGCCGGCGCCCGCGACCGGCTCGAAGACTCCGCCCTGCGGGACATCCCCGACATCAACGGCGACGGGTTGCGCGACTGGCTGGTCGGCTCGCCCTACACCGACTGCAACTACGCCGAGGGGATCGCCGATAACGATCCGGGCGCCCGCCTGACCGTCTTCGCCTCCGACGGCGGCGCGTTCGGCAAGGCCTTCGAGGAAAAGGGCGCGTCCTGGAACCTCGACATCGCCGGCCCGGTCGCCCGCATCGGCATCGTGCATGAAGACGCCGACTGCGGCGTCGGCGGCAAGCCCTGCCCGGCCCACCTCCTCACCTGGGACCCCGCCAGCAAGGCCCTGAAGCTCCCAAGATGAATATGTCTAGACATATTGAAGAGCGATTTTTGCCTGCCGCCGCCCTGCCATCGAGCCCGTAGACACGCCGTCTCACCAACCTGTCTACATTCCCCGCTCAGGCGCCTACGCGACGTCAACGCGGATGCCAACGATCACAGCCGCCACGCCACTGTGAGTGACTTGATATTCCTCGGCATTTCGTTCGATCGGCCCGTTACGCCGCGCGAAGCTTGGTATGATGACCAACCGCTTCGCCATCGCGCCCTTGCCAGCGGCCCGGCCGGCGCTAGCTTGCGAGCCAGCCTTGGAGCCCGCCATGAACCGTCGCCTGCTGCTTTCCGCCCTCGTCGCCGTGTCCGTCGCCGCTGTTGGCCTCCCCGCCTTCGCCGCGCTCAAGGTCGGGGTGAAGGCGCCCGACTTCACCCTGCCCGGCTTCAAGGCCGGCAAGCCGGTGACCTACAGCCTGGCCGACGCCCGCAAGAAGGGCCCCGTGGTGGTCTACTTCTTCCCCGCCGCCTTTACCGGCGGCTGCGATCTCGAGGCCCACCTGTTTGCGGAAGCCGCCGACGACTACGCCAAGGCCGGGGCGACCATCATCGGCGTCACCGCCGGCTCGACCGAGCGGCTGCAGGAGTTCTCCAACGACAACGCCCGCTGCTCGGGCAAATTCCCGGTCGCCGCCGACAAGGGCGCGGTCGTCGCCAAGCAATGGAAATCCACCCTGCCGGTCGGCATCTCCAACCGCACCAGCTACGTCATCGCCCCGGACGGCACGGTTCTCTATGTCCACAGCGACATGCAGGCCCAGAAGCACGTGGAACTGACGCTGGCCGCGGTCCGCAAGTGGAAGGCCGGCAAGAAGGGCTAGGACTGGTCCTGCTCGGCCATCAGGCCGAAGGTGTCGTCCTCACATCCCATCTGCTGGCAATAGCGTTCCATGGCGTCGTCCATGATGCCGGGCAGCAGGTCCTTCATCGCCTGGCTGCTGATGCCGCCGACGTCGCGCGATTTGGCGACCACCGACTGGCCGACCGGGCTCTCGTAGAAGGCCACCAGCGCCGCCAGCTCTTCCTCGCTGTAGGCCGAGGCCAGTAGCGGCGTCATCTTCTCGATGTACCGCGGCATGGCGGCGTCGAGCGCCTGACGGGTCGCCGAGCGCATCGCCTCGGCCTGTTCGGCGTCGTCCTCGCCGGCCAGCAGGGCCGGGTCGAGCATGTCGAGCGCCTTGCCCAGGCTGTCCTCCAGCCGCATGGCCTTGAAGTAGCGTTTGGACAACTCGATCGCCCGGGGCGACGGCGCAGCCACGGCGACCTTGGCCGGAGCGGCGGGTGTCTGGGCGAACCCGGACCCGGCGGACAATCCAAGAGCGGCCGTCAGGCCGACGGTAAGGACAAGGCGACGCAAGCGATGAACTCCCCCGAAACGCGTTACGGTTCGAGGCTCTCACGGGTCCGGGGCGCCCGCAATTGGACAGCGAGTCGCGCCCCGGCCTTCAGGACAGCTGCTTGCGCATTCTGTCCTTCATGCCGGCGGAGCAGCTGGTCTTGCTGCAATAACGATCAATGATGTCGCTCATGTAGTCGGGCATCAGGCCCATCACCGCCTGCATCATCGGCGCGTTCATGGCGGCACTCTTGGCGACCACGGACTGTCCGACGTCACTCTCATAGAAGGCCACCATGGCCTCGAGCTCCGGCTCGGTGAAGGTGGCGGCGACGACGGGGATCATGGCGTCGACCATTTTCGGCGTCAGCGCGATGATGGCCTCCTTGGTGGCCTCGCCCATCGCCTTGCGGTCGAGGCCGGACTGGTCCTCGTCGCCCTCGGACAGCGCAGCCATCATGTCCATGTTCTCGTAGATCGAGGTCATCATGTCCTCGAAGTCCATGGCCTCGAAGTAGCGCCGCGCCAGGTCCATGGCGTGGGCCGAAGGCTTGGCCGGGACTTCTGCGGCGGCCGCTGCGCTCTGGACGACGCCGGCGACCGGCGACAGCAGAAGGCCGGCGGACAGGCTGGCGGAAAGGATCAGGCGACGCATGAGAACTTGCCCCCCAAGGCAAAACAACTTGCACAGGAGCAAGCCATCCCATGCCGGCGCCGTCCGATCAATCCGCAGGGCGCTGAAAACCCCCGCAACGCTTGCCTTTGGCGCCCTCTGCCTGTATTAGCGCGCCCTCTCTCGGGAGGCGGTTCTGCGCGGACCCCCTTAATGATGGGGGGATACCTCCCCCATCGACGCGCAGAATCCATCGGAAACCGCCGGGCTTGCGCCGTCGCTTCCGCCGCCTTCCACATCGCAAGAAGGAAACCATGGCGCTTTACGAGCATGTGGTCATTGCGCGGCAGGATATCAGCCCGCAACAGGCCGAACAGATGAACGAGGACATGAAGGCCCTCATCGAAGGTCAAGGCGGTCACATCGCCAAGATCGAGTATTGGGGCCTCCGCAACCTCACCTTCCGCATCAAGAAGAACCGCAAGGGTCACTACTCCCTGCTGGCCATCGACGCTCCGGCGCCGGCCGTCAAGGAAATGGAACGCCAGCTGTCTCTCAACGAAGACGTGCTGCGTTACATGACCATCCGCGTCGAGGAACTCGACCTGGAACTCAGCCCGGTTCTGGCCCGTCGCGATCGTGATCGCGAACGTCGCGACGACTTCGGCGGCGACCGCCCTGATCGTGGCGACCGTCCCGACCGCGGCGACCGTCCGGAACGCGGCGAGCGTCCGGAACGCGTCGAGCGCACCGGTGAGGAGGCTTAAGAATGACTGACGCAACCGAAACCTCGGCTCCGGCCGCCGCCGCCGGCGGCGCCCGCCGCCCGTTCTTCCGTCGCCGGAAAGTTTGCCCGTTCTCAGGCGCCAACGCTCCGAAGATCGACTACAAGGACGTCAAGCTCCTGCAGCGCTACATTTCCGAGCGCGGCAAGATCGTTCCGAGCCGCATCACGGCCGTCTCGGCCAAGAAGCAGCGTGAACTGGCCCGCGCCATCAAGCGCGCCCGCTTCCTCGCCCTGCTCCCCTACGTCGTGAAGTAGGAGACAGCACGATGAAAGTCATTCTGCTCGAACGTGTCGAAGGCTGGGGTGTTCTCGGCGACGTGGTCAACGTGAAGGACGGGTTCGCCCGCAACTTCCTGCTGCCCCGTTCCAAGGCCCTGCGCGCCACCGCCTCGAACCTGAAGACCTTTGAAGGTCAACGGGCCGAGATCGAAGCCCGCAACGCCAAGACCCGTGAACAGGCGGGTTCGGCCGGCGAAAAGCTGGACGGAACCTCCTACATCATGATCCGCCAGGCCGGTGAATCCGGTCAGCTATACGGTTCGGTCTCCGGCCGCGACGTCGCTGACATGGTCAATGCCGAAGGGGGCAAGATCGACCGCTCGATGGTCATCCTCGACAAGCCGATCAAGACCCTGGGCGTCCACCCGGTGAAGGTGAAGCTGCACGCGGAAGTCACCATCTCGGTGAACATCAACATCGCCCGCAGCCAGGACGAAGCCGAGCGCCAGGCGCGCGGTGAAGACGTCGTGGCCAGCCGCTTCGAGGAAGAGGCTCGCGCCGACGCCGAAGCGGCCGCCGACCTTCTCGAAGGCGGCGCCGGCCAGCAGGAGCGCTTTGGCGAAGAAGCCTAAGCCCTTCTGCGGATTGACGAAATCGAGCGGCGCGGAGGTAGCCCCCGCGCCGCTCTTTTTTTGTCCGGGTACGTCCCGAAAGTGCAGCGTCCGGACATCCACAGGCGGGGGCCGAGTTATCCCCGTTCATCGCCCGGGGTGCGACACCCAGGCACGATCTGTTAGTCTATCGGTAAGCCATGGCCATCGTTCCCGCCCTCGACCTGCGCCCTGTCCCCACCGAACCGGCGCCGCAGCACCTGCCCTCCAATATCGAGGCCGAACAGGCGCTGCTCGGCGTCCTGCTGTACGACAACGCCGCCTATGAGCGGCTCAGCGACAAGCTGGGCGGCAGCCATTTCTTCGAGCCCTTCCATCAGCGGCTATTCAGCGCGATGGAGAATCACATCCGAAAGGGCCAGCTCGCCGAGCCGATCCTGCTGGCGGACGAGTTCCGCAGCGACCCGGCATTTCAGGAGCTCGGCGGCCTGCGCTATCTGGCCGACCTCGTCGACCGCGCCCCGCCCGCCGCCAACGTCGCCGACTACGCCCGTGTGGTCTACGAGCTGGCCATTCGCCGCGAGTTGATCCGCATCGGCGGCGAAATCGCCGTCGAGGCGGGAACGCCGGACGCCGAGCGCGACAGCCGTGACCAGATCGAACTGGCCGAACAGAAGCTCTACAACCTGGCCGAATCCGGCACCGCCTCCACCGGCTTCATCGGCTTCGCCGACGCCCTGCGCGGGGCCGTCGAGATGGCCGCCGAGGCCTACAGCCGCGACGGCGGCCTGGCCGGGGTTTCCACCGGACTGATGGACCTCGACCAGAAGATGGGCGGGCTTCACCCCTCCGACCTCCTGATTCTCGCCGGCCGCCCCTCGATGGGCAAGACGGCGCTGGCCACCAACATCGCCTTCAACGTCGCCAAGGCCTACGCCTGGGAGCCGCAGCCGGACGGCAGCAAGAAGACCGTCAGCGGCGGCGTCGTCGCCTTCTTCTCCCTGGAAATGAGCGCCGAACAGCTGGCCCTGCGTCTGCTTGCCGACGCCTCCGGCGTGTCCGGCGACCGCCTCCGCAAGGGCGAGATCGACGCCTCGGAGTTCGGCCGGGTGCGCGATGCGGCCATGGAGATCCAGGAAGCGCCGCTCTACATCGACGCCACCGGCGGTCTGGCCATCGCCAAGCTGGTGGCCCGGTCCCGCCGCCTCAAACGCTCGGTCGGCCTCGACCTGATCGTCGTCGACTACCTGCAGCTGCTGACCGGCGGCGAGGGCAAGAGCGACAACCGGGTGCAGGAGGTCTCCATGATCACCCAGGGTCTGAAGGCCCTGGCCAAGGAGCTCAGCGTTCCAGTCCTGGCCCTGTCGCAGCTCAGCCGCCAGGTCGAGAACCGCGAGGACAAGCGGCCGCAACTGTCCGACCTCCGGGAGTCCGGCTCGATCGAGCAGGACGCCGACATGGTCATGTTCGTCTACCGGGAGAGCTACTACCTGGGCCGCGCCGAGCCGGACACCGCCGACAGCGCCAAGCACCTGGAGTGGCAGGAGAAAATGGACCGCGTCGCCGGCATGGCCGAGGTCATCATCGGCAAGCAGCGTCACGGCCCCATCGGCACCGTGAAGCTGCACTTCAACGAAGACCTGACCAAGTTCGGCAATCTGGCGCGCGAAGGCCGCTTCGAAGTTCGATAGAGGGGTTTGCGGCCGCCATTTCGCTTGACCCATATCGTGGGGATGGGCGACATCCCGCCGCACCCCCGTTCAGGCGTCCGTCTTGCAGTCCAGTTCCCCGCTCGGTCCCGTCCTGCGCCACGCCATCGGCCCCAGCGTGCGCAGCCGGCTGGTCTTGATGGCGCTCAGCCTGGTGATTCCGGCTGTGATCCTGATGGGCATCCTGACGGCCAACGCCTACCGCGAGAGTCAGGCCCGCTACGAGCAGCAGCTGCTCGCCACCACCCGCGCCCTGGCCGTCGCCACCGACCGCCAGATCTCGCAAGGCGTGGCTACGCTCGAGACCCTGGCCCTCTCGCCGGCCCTGCAGGACGGAGACTTCGCGGCGTTCGAACGGCAGGCCCGGGAGACCGTACAGGACCGCGCCGCCTGGATCCTGCTGGTCGACGAGCAGCGGCAGGTGATCAATACCCGCGCCGCGCCCGGCGCCGCCTTGCCCCGCCAGAACCGTGGCGAAGCGGCCTGGAAGGCTCTGCACGAAGGGCGCACGACGGTCTCAAATCTGGTCATGGGCCAGGTCGTCAGCCGGCCCATCGTCGCCATCGACATGCCTGTCGTGGTTGACGGCAAGCTCTACAGCCTGTCGCTGATCCAGGAGCCCTCCGCGTTCGAGAGCATCTTCCGCTCGCAACAGCTGTCCAGGACCTGGACCGGCGCCATCCTCGACCGGGAAGCCCGCCTGGTCGCCCGGTCGCAGGACGGCGCGCGTCTGCGCGGCCGCACCGCCAGCCGCGACCTTCGCGCGGCGATGGCCAGGGCCAGCGAAGGGGTGACCCTCAGCCACACCCTGACCGGTGTTCCCACCCTGTCCGGTTTCAGCCGCTCGCCCAACTATGGCTGGACCTTCGTTGTCGGGGTGCCGCGCACCGAGGTCTACGCGGCCGTCACACAGTCGGTGATCGGCCTGTCGGCGGCGACGGGGCTGCTGCTGGTCTTGGGCGTCCTGCTTGCGATCGGCTTCTCGGTGCAGATTTCGCGACAGGTGCGCAGCCTCGCCGCCGATGCGGCCCTGATCGCCGAGAACCGGATTGTCGAAACGCGTCCCGACGACCTGACGGAGACCGCCCAGGTGCGCGAGGCCCTGCACCAGGCATCCCTTGCCCTGCGGATGCGCGAGGAGGAACAGACCGCCGCGGCCGCCCGCCAGGAGGTGATGATCAATGAACTGAACCACCGGGTGAAGAACACCCTGGCGATGATCCAGTCCCTCGCCCGGCAGAGCTTCAGCACCAGCAGCCCGGCGGCCCTGGAGACCTTTACCGAGCGCCTGGTCGCCCTGTCGCGAGCGCACGACCTGCTGACCGAACGCACCTGGCTCAACGCCGACCTCTGCGAGATCGTCGAGCGCACCCTGGGCCCCTACGGCGAACAGGCCCGGTTCAGCGGCCCGCCGCTCAGCCTGACGCCCAACTCGGCCGTGACCGTCAGCATGATCCTGCACGAGCTCGCCACCAACGCAGCCAAGTATGGCGCCCTGCTGACGCCGGACGGGGTCGTCGAGGTGATGTGGACCCTGGACGGCGGCCACAGCCTGACCCTGATCTGGCGCGAGCGCGGCGGGCCCGAGGTTCAACCGCCCGAGCGCGACGGCTTTGGTTCACGCCTGATCACGGCCAGCGTGCAGCATGAGTTCGGCGGCCAGGTGCAGATGGAGCATCTGCCGCAAGGCCTGGTCTGCACCATCGTGATCCCTCTGACTCCGCGGCTGACCGGCTAGTCGGCCGTCTCGTCGGTCGGGTCGACAGCCGGCGCCTGCGGATCCTCGCCCGCCACCGCCCTCGCCACGCCGACCATGAATCGCTGGCGTTCCGGCAACGGCCGCCGCGTCGCCGCGATCATCGCCGCCACGGCGTAGACCCGGCCATCCGGCGCGGTGATCAGGCCGATGTCATTGTACCCCGTCGCCAGCGAGCCCATCACCTGGCCAGTGCCGGTCTTGTGGGCCAGCCGCCAGCCGGTCGGCAGACCGGCCCGCAGCCGGCCTCCCCCTGTCAGGCTGCCGCCCATTTCCTGCAGCATCAGCGCCGTCGAGCCCGGCGACAGCAATTCGCCGCCATGGAGCCGGCTGAGCGCCTCGACCAGGCCGAGAGGCGTGGCGGCGTCCGGCGGATTTGCCAGGTAGGCGTCGAGCGCCGCCTTGCGCCTGGCCGCCGGCAGAGCCTCGCGGTCTTCCCAGAAGGTGCGGTCGAAGCTGTACTCCGGCTTCCAGGTCAGGCCGGCGGCCGCCGTCTGCATGGCCCGCTCGCCGGGGCCGTAGCGGATGCCGTCGAGGTTGCGGCCGACGATGGCCACCTGTACCGCGAACGGCCCGCCCAGCCGGCGGACCAGGGCGTCGTTGGCGGCGTTGTCGCTTTGCTGCAGCGCCCCCGCCATCAGGCTGCGCAGCGAAGCGCTGTAGCCGGCCTCGCCGACATACCGGCGGATTGGCTGGTGGAAGATGCTGAGGTCCTGCTTTCGGATCAGCACCGTTTCATCCAGCGACAGCTCGCCCCGATCCGCCGCCGCCAGAATGGCCATCGAGACCCACAGCTTGCTGACGCTCTGCTGCGGCATCGGCCGATCGCCATTGACGCTTACGGTCCAGCCCGCACCCAGCCGCCGTACGGCGATGCCGACATCGCCGGGAAACTGCAGGGCCAGCGCATTGAGCCGCCGCTGAAGCGTCTCCTGTTCAGTTGGCGCCCTGACCGGCCGCGGCTTCACAGGCCCGATAAGCTCGAACACCTCGCCGCCGCGCCACGGGGTCGCTAGCGC
>SDZP01000130.1 GCA_004144935.1 Caulobacteraceae bacterium
CTGCCGACGCCGAGGGGCTGGCCGGACCTGGCCTCCTACCTGCGCGCCCTGCGAACATCCCTGCTTGGGCTACACAATCTCAAGAGCCACCCGCTCGATCAGTCCCTGCGCGGCGGCAGCCAGACCTCGCAGAGCCTGCTGCGCTCCTCTGATCCGGTGATCATGGCCTTCTTTACGGCGGTTCAGGAGCCGCTGACCGCCTACCTCGCGGCCCTGGGGCCGGGGGATGACCCGTTGAGACGCCGCAACACCGGGGCCGGGCAGCCGAAGGCCGCCTGGTCCGTCCGCCTGCAACCGCATGGCCGGCACGCCAACCACGTCCATCCGCAGGGCTGGATCTCCTCGGCCTTCTATGTCGACACGCCGGCGAAGGCGGTCGACGGCGGAGATCAAGCGGGCTGGATCCGGTTTGGCGAGCCGCCGTTCGCGGTCCGGCCTGCCCAGCCGCCGCAACACGCGGTGCGGCCGGAGCCCGGCCGGCTGGTGCTGTTTCCAAGCTATCTCTGGCACGGCACCGCGGCGTTCGAGACAGACGAGACCCGGCTGACCATCGCCTTCGACGTCCTGCCGGCCTGACCGCGTTGCGCCGCAGCGGCGCCTGTCCGCCCCGAATGTCGCCGCAAGACCAAAAAAAGGGCGGCGAACCCGAAGGTTCGCCGCCCGATCTTTAGACTGTCTTCTGAGGATCAGAAGCGCAGGGTCGCACCGACGTAGTAGTAACGACCGAGGATGTCGAAGCTGTTCGGGTCGGTGTTGCCGTCGGGGGCGTTGTCGAACACTTGCGGATCTTCATCCGTCAGGTTCTTGACGCCGCCGAAGAGCGAGACCGAGTCCGTCACGGCCCAGCGGGCGTTGATGTCGTGGTACATCACAGCGTCCGTGCCGACGTAACCGCCGTCCTCGAAGGCCGGGATGTTGCCCTGGTTGTCCATCTCACCGATGTAGGTGCCGTTGTAGGAAACGCGGACCGGGCCGATGTCGTAGCCCATACGGAGGTTCGCCTTCCACTCGGGCAGAGCGGCGGAGATGTTGTAGGCGCCGATGGTGCCAGCGTAGTCGATGTCGTCGAGGACGTACTCGTTGAGCTTCGTCAGGACGAAGTCGAGTTGCAGACGGTCACCCCACATGTCGCCGGCCCACGGAACGTTCCAGCCGTAGGAGACGGCGAAGTCGACGCCCTTGGTTTCCAGAGCCGACACGTTGCCGAGCGGCGCACGGGCCTTCAGGTTACCAGCCGCGTCACGATAGATGAGCGGGAGGCCGATGCCGGTGTCGTTGCATTCCGGAGCCGCCAGGTTCGCTGCGGCGAAGCAGGCCGCCACGATGCCGCTGACGCCGCCGCGGATGGTGCCGATGTAGTCCTCGATCTGGATGTCGTAGTAGTCGAGGCTCAGCGACAGGCCCGGCGCGAAAGTCGGGGTCCAGACGATGCCGGCGGTGACGGTTTCGGACTTCTCTTCAGTCAGACCGGGGTTGCCGTAGAAGAACGACTCCGTCTGGGTGTTGAGGGCCACGAAGCCATTGGTCACCGGGTCGAAGCCCAGCTGCTGGGTGCAGAAGGTGCGAACCGCGGGCGTCAGGGTGCGGGCGGCGCCCGTACCGGGGTTGACCGTGGTGCAGGGGTCGAGCACGGCCGGGAAGCCTTGGTCGCCGGCCTGGAACAGTTCGAACACCGACGGCGCACGGCTGGCGACGTTGTACATGGCGCGGAACCGCAGACCTTCGATCGGGGCGTATTCACCGCCGACCTTGTAGCTGGTCACGTTGCCGACCGACGAGTAGTCGGACCAGCGAGCGCCGACTTCCAGGCCGAGGTAGTGAACGCCGGGGACTTCGGCGACCAGCGGGATGACCGCTTCACCGTAGATTTCGCCGACGTTCTGCGAACCGCCGACGGGGCGTTCGGCGTTGAAGCCGAAGATGTCGCCGCTGGCCTTGGCCGCGTCAGGATTGAAGGTCAGGGTTTCTTCACGATATTCCGTACCGAAGGCGACCGCGAGGTCACCGGCCGGCAGGGTGAAGAGGGTGCCCGAGACGTTCACCTGGGCGATGTAACGCTCAAAGATCGTGTTGTCCTTGAAGTCCAGGCGGACGAAGTTGGCGGCTTCCTGGCTGATGGTGTTTTCACCAAACAGGTTGATCGGAACGCAGCCGGGGAACAGGGCCAGGGCGGCGGCCGAGCAGCTCGTGCCGTTGGTCGAGGTCAGGGCGGCGTTCAGCTTCGAGCGCGAAACGTCGTTCTGAATCTGCACGTTGAATTCGGTGCGACCGTAGCTGACGTAGCCGTCAGCCTTCCAGCCGTTGCCGAGGTCGGCGCGCAGGCCGGTGTTGACCTGCCACAGGTCCGAGTCGCGGCTTTCGATCCGGGCGCCCACTTCCGACATACGACGGTCGAAGTTGAGGGGGGCGGTCGGGTTGGCCCGCGAGTTGAGCAGGTCACGCAGCGAGTTGGTGGTGACCGTGCCCGGCGACGGGTCGGTGATGAAGGCGTTGTTGAACGGGATCGCGATGCCGGTGGCCGGGGTCGGCGCCAGCTGGGCCGAGTTGCGGCTGTCGGTGTAGAGGACTTCCGCGAAGGCCGTCACGTTGCTGGTGATGTCGTAGTGACCGAGCAGCGCCATGTTGAAGCGTTCGGCCGGCGACAGCAGGTTGTTCACCGAAGTGAAGTTGTAGCGGTCGCTGGTCGGGGCCAGGCTGAAGTCGTTCACGAACGGACGGACCGTGCCGTTGGCGTTGAACGAGCGACGCGCGGTCGACAGGTAGGTGCCGCAGGCGGCGGGAGGATTGACGCCCGTCGGATCGATCGAACCAAAGCAGTTCAGGGCGACGTTGTTCAGACCGCCGCGAACGCCGGTGCCGGAACCGCCGGCGGCGCTGATCTGCAGGTCAGGACGGTCGCTGTTGGGCAGGATGCGGTCGCGATCGTAGTAGGAGAAGAAGCCGGTGACGTTACCGCGGCCTTCAGCGACGTTGGCGCCGAAGATGATCGAGGTGTCCGATTGCTCGCCGTCGCTGTACTTCGACAGGCCGTACTGGGTGGTCAGTTCGATGCCTTCGAAGTCGTCCTTCAGGGTGAAGTTGACGACGCCGGACAGGGCGTCCGAACCGTAAACGGCGGAAGCGCCGCCGGTCACGACTTCGACCTGCTTGATCAGGCGAGCCGGGATGTTGTTCAGGTCGACGGTGTTGGAACGGGTCGACGGGTTAACCCGGCGGCCGTTGATCAGCACCAGGGTGCGCGTCGGGCCAACGCCGCGAAGGTCGACCGTGGCCGTACCGTCCGAGGGGTTGTTGGAGGCGGCGGTGAGACCCGGAACGACCTGCGGGAGCGCGTTCAGCAGCTCTTCGGTGTTCAGGTCGCCGGTGGCGCGGATGTCTTCGGCGGTGACCGTCGAGACCGGGCTGTTGGCCACGAAGTCCTGACGGGCGATACGCGAACCGGTGACGACGACGGCGTCGACTTCGGCGCCGGCTTCATCCTGGGCGAAGGCCGGAGCAGCGGTGGCGAGCGCCGCGAAAGCAGCCCCGCAAATCATCGTGGACGCCAGCAGACGACCGCGCGTGGTGTGGGTTTTCAATCTAGTCCCTCCGAGCCAGCGCGCCGACATCTGCGGTCGCGCTCCCCTCAAATCGTAAAATTCGGGCCTCCCGCACGCCCTGGGACGTTCGGTTGTCGTTGAGATAGGCCGCCGGTTCGATCCCGGTCAACGGCCATTGCATTTTCGTAATGAGAACGCCGTCATGTTGTCGCATCCGCGCCACAGGATGCCGCTCGGGCGGGTGCTTTTGGGCAGAATTTCCCCATCTTCAGGAAAATTTCCCCGCGACCGACCCCAAGGGTGTCCTTTAGCGGGCAGAATCGAGGCGCCCTATTCGGGCTCCGACGGCCGGATGGACGCGGTCAGGGAGCCGGTTGCCTGCCCTTGAGGCACATCCAGCGCGTGCGGTGGTGATCCATCAGGTTGTCGACGAAGCCGGTGATCTTCGGATTCACCAGGTTCTTGTTGATGTAGAAATAAAGGGGCACGACCGGCGCGTCGTTCAGCATCATGGTCTCGGCGTCCCGCAGGTAGTCGGCCCGTCGGTCGGCGTCCGGCTCGTTGTCCGCCTTGGCCATCAGGGCGTCGTAGACCGGATTCTTGTAGTCGCCGTAGTTCTGGGGCCCGTAGTTGGACCGCTCCAGATCCAGGAAGCTGGTCGGGTCATTGTAGTCCGCCACCCAGGCGGCGTCGGCGACCTGGAAGTTGCGCACCCGGTAGTCGGCGTAGGAGACCTGGGTCTCCTGCTGGGCGAGGGCGACCTGCACCCCGACCTGCTTCCAGTCCGACTGCAGGGCCGGGGTCCACTGCATGGGATCGGCGGAATTGCGGTGCTTGAGCTCGAAGCGCAGCGGGTTGTCCGGACCAAAGCCCGCCTCGGCCAGCAGGGCCCGGGCCTTGGCCTGGCGTTTTTCCAGGGACCAGCCGGCCCAGTAGGGCCCGGGCGAAGGCTTGTAGTTGGCCACGCCCGGCGGAACCTTGGTGTAGGCCGGCAACTGCCCGCCGCGCAGCAGGCCATTGGTGATGAACTCGCGGTCGATGGACATCGCCAGCGCCTGGCGCACCCGCACGTCCTTGAAGGCCGGGATCTGGCTCTCGGGGGTGCGGTTGAAGGCGAGGTAGGTGACGCCCAGCCAGGTGTTGGTGTGGACGTAACCCGGCAGGATCTTGCGCAGGCGGGCGATGCGGTTGGACTGGATGTCGGTGTTGATGTCCAGCTCGCCGCGCGCCACCCGCCGCTCGGCCGAGATCGCGTCGGAGGTCGGGTACCAGTAGACCTCGTCCACGCAGACGCTCTTGGCGTCCCAGAAGCGCGGGTTCTTCACCGTGTGGACATTGTCGCCCAGCTTCCAGCTGGCCAGGGTGTAGGGACCGTTGCCGACCATCTTGCCGGGCTGAATCCACTGCTCGCCGTACTTCTCCACCACGTGTTTCGGCACGGGATAGAGCACATGGTGGCGGGTCAGCTCCGGCAGGTAGGGGGCCGGATGGTTGATGGTGATCTCCAGGGTGCGGGGATCGACGGCCCGCACGCCCAGCGCTTCCAGCGGGGCCTTCCTGCTGTTTACCGCCTCGGCGTTCTTGATCAGGAAGATGAGCGAGGCGTACTCCGACGCCGTCTCGGGATCGAGCACCCGGCGCAGGGAATAGACGAAGTCGTCAGCCGTCACCGGCACGCCGTCCGACCAGACCGCCTGGCGCAGGTGGAAGGTCCAGGTCAGGCCGTCGGGGGTGACCTCCCAGCGCTCGGCCATGCCGGGAATCATAGAACCATCGGCGGCCGACTGGGTCAGGCCGATGAAGATGTCGCTCTGGATACGGTCTTCCCAGGTGCCGGTCGACTTGTGCGGATCGAGCGTCGCCGGCTCGGAGGCGTTGCCGATGGCGAAGCACACCTTGCCCTGTGGGCAAGGCGGCCGGGAGACCGGCTGCTGGCCGCAGCCCGCCAGCGTGAGAGCCGCGAGGGCGGCGCCGGCGAGGAAGAGATTGCGGAACGCAGCGCCGCCGCCGACAATGGCGCCATCGATCGGCTTGGAGTTCGTCATGTCGCTAATCACCGTGAGACATCTGGGACTGGGCCTTGCCGGGCTCTTGCTTGCGGGCGGCGGCGCGGCTCTCGCCCAGGACGCGCCCAAGCAGCGCCCGGCCGCCCTGAACGCGGTGGTCGCCTGCCGGTCCATTGCCGATACCGCGCAGCGGCTCGCCTGCTTTGACGCCGCCGCCGCCGGCCTCGACGAAGCCGAGGCCAAGGGCGAGGTGGTGGTCGTCGACCGCAGCCAGATTCGCGAAGCCCGCAAGGCGGCCTTCGGCTTCACCTTCAAGATGCCCAGCTTCATGACCGGCGGCGACAAGCCCGAATCCTTCGACCGCATCACCAGCACCGTGCAGTCGGCCTATGAAAGCGGCGGCGCCTGGGTGATCACCCTCGAAGACGGAGCCGTCTGGCGCCAGATCGACACCGAACGCCTGCGCAAGAGTCCCAAGCCCGGCAGCAAAGTTGAAATCCGCACCGCCGTCCTCGGCAGCTTCTTCATGAAGGTCGACGGTCAGATCCAGATTCGGGTGCGTCGAGACCGCTGATCGCATCACCGGTCCTTCGGATCGATGGCGTCCCGCAGTCCGTCGCCGATGAAGTTGAAGGCCATCAGGGTGACGATCATGGCGCCCGACGGGAAGATCAGCAGCCAGGGCGCCATCTCCATGTCCTGGGCGCCATTGGCGATCAGGGTGCCGAGGCTGGCCATCGGCGCCTGAACGCCCAGGCCCAGGAAACTGAGGAAGCTCTCGGCGATGATGATCGCCGGGATGGTCAGGGTGACATAGACCACCACCGGGCCCAGCAGGTTGGGAACGATGTGGCGCACGATGATGTCGCGCGAGGTCAGGCCCGCCGCCCGGGCGGCCTCGATGAATTCCTTCTGCTTCAGGCTGAGCGTCTGGCCGCGCACGATGCGGGCCATGGTCAGCCACTCGACGGCGCCGATGGCCAGGAAGATCAGGAAGATGTTCTTGCCGAAGGTGACCATCAGCAGGATGACGAAGAAGATGAACGGCAGGCTGTAGAGGGTGTCGACCACCCGCATCATCACCTCGTCGACCTTGCCGCCCAGATAGCCGGCGGTCGCCCCCCAGGCCACGCCGATGACCAGCGACACGGCCGTCGCCACCACCCCGATGCCCAGCGAGACGCCGAGGCCGGCGAACAGGCGGGCCAGCAGGTCGCGGCCCAGGGAATCCGTGCCGATCAGGTGCCCGCCGGCGCCGGGAGCGGTCCAGACGTCGGTTTTGGTCACCGTGTCATAGGCGAAGGGGACAAAGATCGGCCCGGCCAGCGACAGCAGCACCATCAGGGCCAGCACGATCATGCCGGCCACGGCGGCCTTGTTGCGCATCAGACGGCGGCCGGCGTCGTCCCACAGGGAGCGGCCCTTGACGGCCTTCTGCAGCAGATCGGCGCGCTCGGGCGAGCCTGGAATGGACATGCTCACGACAGTCTCACCCGCGGATCGAGCGCCGCGTACAGCAGGTCGGCGATCATGTTGAGGATCAGGATCAGCGCGGCGTAGAAGATGACCATGCCCATGACCACGGTGTAGTCGCGCTGCAGCGCGCTGATGACGAAGAACTTGCCCAGGCCCGGGAGGTTGAAGATCTTCTCGACCACCAGCGAACCGGTCAGCAGGCCGGCGCAGGCGGGGCCGAGATAGCTGACCAGCGGCAGGATGGCGGCGCGCAGGGCGTGTTTCCTGACAATCAGGAACTCGGGAAGGCCCTTTGCCCTGGCCGTCCGGACATAGTTGGAGCGCAGCACCTCGATCATCCCGGCCCGCACCAGCCGCGAGATGATGGCGATCTGCGGCAGGGCCAGCACGGTTACGGGAAGCACCATGTTCTTCCATGAGGGGAACTCGACCCCCGCCACCTTCACCCAGCTCCAGCCGGCCAGCGGCAGCCAGCCGAGGATGGAGCCGAACGCCAGCACCAGCAGCGGCGCGGTCACGAAGGTGGGAATACAGACCCCGAGGATGGCGATGCCCATGGTGGCGTAATCGATCGAACGGTTTTGCCGCAAGGCCGCGATCACCCCCAGGAACACCCCGATGATCGAGGCGACCAGGATGGCCGAGAGGCCCAGCCAGAGACTGACCTTGAAGTTCTCTCCGAGGATATCCAGGACGCTCTTGTCGCGGTATTTGAGCGAGGGGCCGAAGTCGCCGCGCGCCACGTCGGCCAGGTATCGGCCGTACTGCTCGTAGAGCGGCCGGTCGAAGCCATACTTGGCCTCCACCACCTTCTGCACCTCGGGAGTCATCTGCCGCTCGTTGACGAACGGGCTGCCCGGGGCGGCGCGCATCATGAAGAACGCCAGGGTGATGACGAGGAACATCGTCGGGATGGCGACCAGCAGGCGTCGGGACAGAAATCGCAGCATGGCGGCCTTTGACTGGCGGAACGTCCGGAATGCAAACCTCCGACGACACACTTCAGTTCGCCGGAACTGTCACGTTCCAAATTATTTAGGTTACCCGCGCGGCCGGGGCTGCGCGGGTTGCGTCGTAACGATCCCGACCCGATGTTGTCCATCAGGCCCCATCCAGGATGAACGCAGCATGACCGATATTCGCCAGGTGACTCCCGATTTCGCCGTCGCGCCACAGCTGGCGCCCGAAGATATGGCGGAAGCGGCCGGGCGCGGCTTCAGGCTGGTGATCAACAACCGCCCCGACGGCGAGGACCCCAGCCAGCCCTCGAGCGCCGAGATGGAAGCAGCGGTGCGCACCGCCGGCATGGACTATGTGCACATCCCGGTGCGCGGCGGGCCCACGCCCGAGCAGGTCGACCTCAACCGCGAAGCCATCGACGCCGCCGATGGTCCGGTGCTGGCCTTCTGTCGTTCAGGCACCCGCTCGATCGTCACCTGGAGCATCGGTCAGGCCCTGGCCGGGCGTCAGGACCGTCAGACCCTGGTCGATCAGGGCGCCGCCGCCGGCTACGACCTGACCGCCGTGCTGCCGGGCTAGGCTATTGTCCGCCCAGCGTGACCCGGGCGGCCATCGCGGCCGGCTCGGGCTCGCAGGAGGCGAGGACCAGTTGCGCCGCGATGAGACAGAGGATCGCGAACCCGGCTCTCTGGAGCCGTTTTGAAACAAAGATCATCGCATCCAGAGCCATTTCACGCACCTTCCCGCCTAGCTGGGAGGCTGGTGCGCAACTTCCGGGCCGGTCGGCCGACCGGCAGAGCGCACGTCTGGCAGGCAAGCCGTTTGTCA
>SDZP01000532.1 GCA_004144935.1 Caulobacteraceae bacterium
CGAATAGGCCAATCCAGCTGGTTCTCGTGAGGCGTCGTTTGCGGACCTTGGGGCTCGCCTTGGGCGCCGCCCTCATCGCTCTGCCGGGGGCCCTTGGGCTCCCCCTCGGCGCGCGCAGCGACGTGGTCGGTCGCGGCTTGCGACCTGGACTACTGAAGCCGCATCGGATTCGGCGCCTACGTCTCCTGCGTCAACGATCGGCACCCGGCCCCGGGCGGATGGTATGACGACCACACCGGCATCCGGGACTGCCCGATGGAGGGCGAGGTGGCCGAAGCGACCTGCCAGTTCACCACCGGCTGCTACGATTGATTTTCCGGGGCGACCCGGACCATAAGCCGCCGTCGGCGGTTTTCATCAGCACGCCGCCGACCATGGCGCCGGTCCAACGGCCTTCGGCCTGCGGGCGGCGCCGTCCCTTGAGGCGTTCCGGGGCCCGCGCTCTGGACGTATGCCGGTCGCCCGTGTGATCGTCGTCCCAAGCACCGCGGCCATCCGAAATGGAAAGAGCGTGTCCTGGCCGCCGCCCTCATCGCGGCGACCGCCGCTTTCGCGCCTGTCCAGCTGACAGGGATGTTCCGGCCAGGCTGACCTGTCGCATCGCGCCCCGGAGCCGGAGACGGCCTCAGCCGGCGCGGCCCGGCGGGCCGCGCCCTCCCCTTATCCGTCGCCGCCGCCGGCGCCCTGCTCGCTGGCGGCCAAGCTTGGTTTCGCAGCCGGAAACCCCATATTTCGGCCTTCGCAATGGCACGGCATCGGAGCGTTTGATGGCTGGAGGTTGGACCCGCGACGGCGCGGTTCTGGAGCAGATTGACGACACCATCCTGGATGGCGTCCTGACCGCGCGCGCCCGGATGCCCGCCGGCGCGGGGACCGCGGATTGCATCGAATGCGGCGATCCGATCCCGGAGGCGCGTCGCACGGCGCTGCCGGGGGTCACCACCTGCGTGCCCTGCCAGTCCGGCCGGGACAGCCGGGTCGTTGTCGCGGGCATCAACCGGCGCGGCAGCAAGGACAGTCAGCTTCGCTGACGCCGTGACCGACACCCTTTCGCTCTTCCCCGACCTGGATCCCCTGCCCGGCCCTGTCGAGCCGGCCGGCCTGACGTACGCGCAAGGCGTCGTTTCCCCGGACGCCCAGAGCGACCTGATGACCCGCGCCGCCACCCTGGCCTTCGCCCCCTTCGATTTTCGGGGGTTCTCGGGCAATCGGCGGACGGTCTCCTTCGGGTCCCGCTACGACTTCACCCATAATCGCATCGACGCCGCCGCCGACTTCCCCGACTGGCTGACGGCCCTGCGGGCCGCCGCCGCCGGGTTCGCGGGACTTCCCGAGGCTGACCTCGTCCAGGCGCTCGTCACCGAATACGCCCCGGGGGCCGGGATAGGCTGGCACCGGGATCGCCCCGAATACGGTCGGGTCATCGGCCTGTCCTTCGGCTCGGACTGCGTGCTTCGGTTCCGCCGTCCTCAGCCCACAGGGTGGCGACGGGCCTCGACCCTGCTGCAGCCGGGGTCGGCCTATCTGCTCGAGGGACCCGCCCGCGCGCTGTGGCAGCACAGCATCGCGCCCGGCGACCAGCTCCGCTATTCCGTGACCTTCCGCACCCTGCGCCCGCCCTCCGGACCCGGCGCTTGAGTCCGGACCCGATCGACCCGGCGCGCGCGCCGGTTTCACGGCGGTCGGCCCCGGTCGTTCGCGGAAGCGGCGTCGGGCGCCGCCGCCCCCGCTCAGCCGCGCCGGCGACGCCCGCGGTCCGTTGTCGTCCGGACTGCGATGACCCCTCTTATGACGGCCGAAGACAGGGCGCTGGACGTCCTGTGGCGTGAAGCCTTCGGCGAGCCGCTTCCCATCCTCGGCGCGGCCGAGTTCGTCACCCAGGTCCTCAA
>SDZP01000533.1 GCA_004144935.1 Caulobacteraceae bacterium
CTGCTGCACGTCGATCTGGACCGGCCCAAGGCCGAGCGACTGATCCAGAAAATTCCCATCCGGACAGGCGGCTGAACTTTTAGCGCCCGTCCCGCGTTCGCTTTGTGAAGGAGGTGGTCTCAATGACACCCGTTAGATTGACCAACGAAGCCTTTGCCGCCCTCGGCGGTCCCAATCTGGTCTATGTGCGCCCCGTGAGCGGCGCCGAGATCATTGCTTCGTCGCCCGCCGCCGCGCTCGCCCATGTCGAGCTCGAGCCGCAACAGACCCTCTATGCCGTGCACCGCGCCGATGGCGAGCGCCTGGCCGTGATGAGCGACCGTGACAGCGCCATTTCGGCCGCCCTGGCCCACGAACTGGCCCCGGTTTCGGTCCACTAGACCCCCTCGACCAAGGGGCCGCGCCAGGGTGGCGCGGCCCCGAAGGTTGCTTTCCAGACACTAAACCCGTACTAGGCCGCCCTCATCTCGCCAGATTGACCGGGTTAATGCCCCCCTCGATCTGCTCCAAGAGAGCCCCTTTTGTCGCGTCCGGTCGTCCAGCCTCGGCGACCCGATACCATGGCGCGGCCCAGTACGAGGTTGACCAGTGAACTCAAGCGTCCCGGCCCAGAAGGGCCCCTATAGCGCCGCTATTCCGGTCGTCGCCGGCATCGTCGGCGGCGCCTTCGCGATGACGGCCGCCTTTGCCATGGGTTCCGTCGCCCGCCCCGACCGTCCGATGATCGCCGCCGCCGCTCCGCAGCCGGCCAAACCGCCCGCCACCGTCGCCGCCCATATGGTCGCCGCCTCGCGCGATCCGATGCTGAAGGTCCTGGCCTTCAACGCCCCGGTCCCCGGCTTCGCCATCAACTCGCCGTTTGGCATGCGCCGGATGCCCTGGGAAGAGGGCGGCCGGCTGCATGAAGGGGTCGATATCGCCGCGCCGTCGGGCACCCAGGTCGCCGCCACCCTGCCCGGCGTCGTCAGCCGCACCGGCCTCAGCCTCTCCTACGGCCGCTTCATCGAGGTCAAGCACGACGGCGGCCTGGTCTCCTTCTACGCCCACCTCAGCGGCACGGTGAAGGGCCTCACCGCCGGCTCGCCGGTCAACGCCGGCCAGACCATCGCCTATGTCGGCGGCAGCGGCCGTTCCACCGGCTCGCACCTGCACTTCGAGCTGCGCCAGAACGACCGGCCGATGAATCCGGCCCTGTTCATCGGCCGCACCTTCGCCTCCGCCGACATGCTGCCGGTCCGCGACGCCTTCAAGGTCGGACGCACCCGGGTCGCCGTGGTCTCCAACTGGCCGGCCAGCGTCCGCGCCGCCGCCACCAACAGCCGCGCCTCAAGCGACGTCATCCAGGTCGCGTCAAACACCGAGGGCCGCGTCCATGCGGTGATCACCCCGGGCGGCCCGATCCAGATGGTCGCCCGCGACCCGGCCAAGGCCGCCGAGGCCCGCGCCAGACTGCGCGTCCTGCAGGAGGCCGGCGGGCCCAAGCTGATGGTCGAGGAAATCAACAAGCCGGCCCCCAAGGCGGCGGTGAAGGCCGCCCCGACCGACGACGAAGCGATCCCGACCTCGTAAGCGGACGCGGGCCACTTACCGAGCGCCCGCCGCCGCCCTAGATAGGTCCCATGCTCAAGACCGTCGCTCGCCGCGCTGCCTGGGGTGTCAGCCGCGGCATCGCTGTCCTGGCGCTCGTCCTGCTCCTCGCCATCGCCTTCGGAGGCCTGATGTCCGCTTTCGCCGCCCAGCCCTCGCCCGGCCGCCTGGTCGATATCGGCGGTCGCAAGCTGAACCTCGTCTGCGCCGGGCCGGAAAAGACGGCCGGTCCGTTGGTGGTCTTCGAAGCCGGCGCCTTCGGCCTGTCGGCCGATTTCGGGGCCGTGCAGGAG
>SDZP01000534.1 GCA_004144935.1 Caulobacteraceae bacterium
CGGGACCTATGGCGACTACCTGCTGGGCAAGGTCGGCAAGGTGTTTCCGGACCTCGGGGCGGTCGTGATTTCGCCCGGATAGGACGCCAAGGCTTTTCCCGGTTCGGCCGGGGTGACATCCCGGGCGAGCCTCGCTAGGACTGCCCCCGGGGGCGCTTCGCAGGGATACAAGATTGGCGCCGCACCGCCTGCTGCTCTTCGCCGTCCTGACCGCGGGCCTCACGGCCCCAGGGCTGGCCGTGCGCGCCGAAGAGCCCAAGGCCAACGTGCGGGGCGTCGCCGACGAGGACCTGCGCGAGCTGATCCAGCGCGCCGTCGGCACGGCCGACAAGCCCGCCACCTCCCGCTTCGAGGCGCGCCGGCGCGGGCGCGAGGCCGTCGAATCGGCCATCGCCGTGCTGCGGTCGGAGGGCTTCTACGCCAGCGAGGTGGCCAGCGACCTGGCCGACACCGAGGACGACGACGACAGCGAGGCCGCGCCGCGCGCCGTGGTCGCGGTGACCACCGGCCCGCAGTTCCGCATCAAGCGGCCGTCGATCGCCTGGGAGAACGTAGCCCCGGCCCCCGAAGTGCAGAGCGCCGGGACCCTGGCCATGGCCCTGCGGCGCGGCGCGCCGGGCCGGGCCCAGGACGTGCTGGCGGCCGAAGGGCGGATCCTGTCGGCCATCCAGCAGCGGGGACACGCCGACGCTTTGGCTCTGCCGCGCGAGGTGATCGTCGACCACGCCGACCAGAGCGTGGCGCCCACGTTCAAGATCGACTCCGGGCCTCTGGTGAAGCTGGACGGGCTGGTCATCGACTATCGCGGCCGCACCGACCGCGACTGGATCAAGACGCTGAGGCCCTGGAAGCCGGGCGCCGTCTATGCCCCGGACGAGCTTGGCGAGCTTGAGCGGCGGCTGCGCGAGACCGGCGCCTTCGACACCGTCGCGGTCTCCCTGCAGCCGGCCGACCAGTTGACGCCGGAGGGCTGGCGGCCGGTGCTGCTGACCCTGAAGGACCGGCCGCGCCGCTCGCTGGAGGTCGGGGCCGGCTACTCGACCGCCGAGGGCGCCGGTCTCGACATCACAACCACCCGCTACAACAGCTGGAAACGGGCCGACACCCGGATCATCGCCCTGCGGCTGGCCGAGCTGCAGCAGCGGCTGGACTACAAGGTGTCGCTGCCGCACTGGCGGGCGCCGCGCCAGACGCTGAGCCTGACGGCCAGCGTCTACAACGAGGTCACCGACGCCTACGACCAGACTGGCGCCTCGCTGACCGCCGATGTCACCCGCCGCACGGGGATCAACGCCTACCTGACCTATGGCGCGTCGGTGGACGGCGGCCGGGTGGCCGAGATCCTGACCATCGGCAACGTGGTGCTGCGCGGCATCGACCGCGATCTCTACAACGTCTCCCTGCTGGGGGCGTTCGCGCTGGATCGCTCGAGCGATCCGCTGGACCCCAAGAGCGGCTGGCGGGTCGAGGCGCGGGCCGAGCCCATCGTCACCTTCGGCGACGCGCAGCTGACCTACTTGAAGGTCAGCGGCCAGGGCAGCTTCTACCTGCCGCTCGACGAAGAGGAAAAATTCGTCATCGCCAGCCGGGTCAAGGCGGGGCTGATCACCGGCGCCGAGTCCTTCGACGTGCCGGCGGCGCGGCGGTTCTACTCGGGCGGCGGCGGCTCGGTGCGCGGCTATGGCTACCAGGCCATCGGCCCCAGGATCAGCTCGACGCCGCTGGGCGGGATTTCGCTGGCCGAGGCCTCGGTCGAGCTGCGCTACCAGATCACCGAGCGCTGGGGCGCGGTGGCCTTCATCGACGGCGGGGCGGTGGGCACCGACAGCTTCCCGGGCGGCGACGACTTCAGCGCCGGCATCGGCTTCGGGGT
>SDZP01000535.1 GCA_004144935.1 Caulobacteraceae bacterium
CCGCGAGCGCCGAAGACAGCATCGCCCGCGCGCGCGAACTGGAGCAGGCCCAGGCCCGTGTGAAGGAACTGGAAAAGAACGTCAACGAGCTCGAACAGCTGATGACGGTGAAGAGCCGTTCCGGCAACGAGGCGCAGAATGCCGCCGGCGTGACCGCTGGTGCGGCATCCGGTGCCGCGGCAGGCGCCCTGGCGGGCAAGGCCGCCAATGCGCCGGCTAGCCCCGCAAGCAAGCCCGCCGCGCAGGCCAAGCCGGTCACGCCGGCAGCGGCCAAGCCTGACGAGAAGAGCTTCGCCGACACGCTGATGGACAACATCAACTACGTTGCCGCCGGCGCCGCCATCCTGCTGCTGGGCGCGCTCGGCATCTCGCAGCGCCGCAGGAAGAAGGGCGCGGGCGGCAAGGACCTCGTGGTCGAACCGTCGGTGCTGGGCGTGCCGACCCAGGGCGCGCACGCGCTGTTCGCGGAAGCGGGCGGCCAGAGCGTCGATACCAGCAACAGCGTGTTCAATTCCAGCTTTGCGCCGTCGGCCTCGCAGCTCGACACCAATGAAGTCGATCCGGTCGCTGAAGCCGATGTCTACATCGCCTACGGCCGCGATGCCCAGGCCGAAGAGATCCTGAAGGAAGCCTTGCGCCTCCAGCCGGAGCGCCATCCGGTGCGCCTGAAGCTGCTCGAGATCTACGCAGCCCGCAAGGACCTGCGCGCCTTTGAAACCCAGGCCGGCGAGCTGTATGGCCTGACCCGCGGCCATGGCGACGAGTGGGCCCAGGCGGCAGCGCTCGGCCAGAGCATCGACCCAGGCAATCCGCTGTACGCCGGCGCCACCGGCGCCGCGCCGTTCGCGTCCAGCCCGAGCCCGCAGGAACGCGACCAGCAGTCGCTGCTGTCGCAGCAGCTCGAGGCCTCGTTCCGCTCAGGCAGCCCGGCCGGCGCCCAGGCTGCGGCTTTGGGTGCCGGTGCCGTGGCCGGCGCCGCTTATGCCGCCATGGACCAGGACGAGCAGGATGCAACGGCCGTACCGGTCGCCGAAGGGCGTACCGACGACAACTCGCTCGACTTCGACCTCGGCGGCCTGACCTTCGAGCCGGTCGCCAGCGGCGACGCGATCGCCATGGCTGGCCCCGGCGACGACGCGGCGCTCGACGAAACCGCCGTGCCGGACCTCGATTTCGCACTGGATCCGGTGAGTCCGGCCGACCTCACCGCCGCGCCCGCATCCGCCAGCGAAGAGCCGTTCGACCTCGCCTTCGACATGAGCTTCGGCGAACCCGACGCCGAGGCAGGGACTGACGCCAGCCCGGCGCTGGCCGCATCCAGCGCCGCCATGGCGGACCACGACATGGCCGGCCTGACCGCCGAATTCGACCTGCCGCCGCTGCCCGCGCTGACCGAAGACGAGGTGCCGGCGCTGGCCACTGCGGCCGCTGCGGCCACGCCGGCGGCGCTTGCCGCGTCCTCCGCCGACCACGACCCGCTGTTCGACCTCGACACCATGGACTTCGGCCTGCCGGCCACCCCGGCGCTGCCTTCCGCCGTGGCCGAGGCGACCCCGTTCCACGAGGAAGTGCCTGCCATCCTGGGCGCCCCGGCTGCTCCCGCTGCCCCGGCCACCGCATTCGGCGCGGACGATCCGCTGTTCGACCTCGATACAATGGATTTCGGCAGCCCGGCTGAGCCGACCGAGCCGGCCCCCGCGCCACACCTGGCCCAGCCGGCAGTCGAACCCTTCGAGTTCGACGCGCCTGCGGCCGCCGCTGCCGCGCCGGCGCCGATGGACGACGCGCTGGCCTTCGACCTGCCGTCCGCCGACGACGACCCGTTCGCGCTGGACGAGATCGCGGCGACCACGCCGGACGGCGCGTCCTCC
>SDZP01000536.1 GCA_004144935.1 Caulobacteraceae bacterium
GCAGCAGGGTGACCCGGCGGCGCTGCAGAACCTTGACCATGTCCTCCAGCGGGTGGCCGGTCAGGTAGAAGCCGACGGCGGCCAATTCCTCGTCGAGCCGGCGGATCTGGTCCCAGGGCTCGACCTTGGGCAGGCGCGGCCGAGAGGCCTCGCTCTGGTCGCCGCCGAACAGGCTGACCTGCGAGGAGGCGCGGTCGGCCGCCAGGCTCTGGCCGTGGGCGATCAGCACATCGGCGGCGGCGACGATCTGGCCGCGATGCGGATGGATGGTGTCGAAGGCCCCGGCCCGCGCCAGGCCCTCCAGCGCCCGCTTGTTGACCTGCCGAGGGTCCAGCCGCTCGACCACGTCGAAGATGTCCTTGAACGGCCCGCCCTCGTTGCGCACCTCGACCAGGTGCTCCATCGCCGACAGGCCGACATTGCGCACCGCGCCCAGGGCGTAGAGCACCTCCCCGTCCTCGACCTCGAAGTCGGCGCCCGAACGGTTCACGTCCGGGGCCCGCACCGGCACGCCCGAGCGGCGGGCGTCCTGGTAGAAGACCGCCAGCTTGTCGGTGTTGGAGATGTCGAGGCTCATGGAGGCGGCCATGAACTCGACCGGCGCGTTGGCCTTCAGCCAGGCCGTCTGGTAGCTGATCAGCGCGTAGGCGGCGGCGTGCGACTTGTTGAAGCCGTAGCCGGCGAACTTCTCGACCAGGTCGAAGATCGAGCGGGCCTGGTTCGGATCGACGCCCTTTTCCTGGGCCCCGGCGACGAAGCGCACCTTCTGGGCGACCATCTCCTCGGGCTTCTTCTTGCCCATGGCCCGGCGCAGCAGGTCGGCTTCCCCCAGGCTGTAGCCGGCCAGGATCTGGGCGATCTGCATCACCTGTTCCTGGTAGACGACAATGCCGTAGGTCTCCTTCAGCACCGGCTCCAGCGTCGGGTGAAGGGTGTCGATCGGCTTGCGGCCGAACTTGCAGTCGACGAAGCTGTCGATGTTGTCCATCGGGCCCGGCCGATAGAGGGAGATGATGGCGGTGACCTCTTCTAGCGATCCGGGCCGCAGCTTGCGCAGGGTGTCGCGCATGCCCTGGCTTTCCAGCTGGAACACCCCGACCGTCTGGCCAGAGCTCATCAGCTCGTAGGAGGCCGCGTCGTCGATCGGCAGGGTGTCGATGTCGATGGCCGCGCCGCGCTTGGCCATGTGCTTCAGGGCCCGGTCGATCACCGTCAGGGTCTTGAGGCCCAGGAAGTCGAACTTCACCAGGCCGGCGCTCTCGACCCACTTCATGTTGAACTGGGTGGCCGGCAGGTCCGAGCGGGGATCCTTGTAGAGCGGCGTCAGTTCGACCAGCGGCCGGTCGCCGATGACCACCCCGGCGGCGTGGGTCGAGGCGTTGCGGTAGAGGCCCTCCAGCCGCAGGGCGACGTTCAGGCACATGGCGACCTGCTCGTCCTCGTCGCGGGCCTGCTTGAGGCGGGGCTCGATCTCGATGGCCTGGGCCAGGGTCGTGGGATTGGCCGGGTTGTTGGGGATCATCTTGGCCAGACGATCCACCAGCCCGAGCGACAGCTGCATCACCCGGCCGACGTCGCGCACCACGGCCCGGGCCTGCAGGGTGCCGAAGGTGATGATCTGGGCGACCTTGTCGTCGCCGTACTTCTGCTGGACGTAGGTGATTACCTCGCCCCGCCGCTCCTGGCAGAAGTCGATGTCGAAGTCGGGCATCGAGACCCGCTCGGGATTGAGGAAGCGCTCGAACAGCAGGCCGAACCGCAAGGGGTCGAGACCCGTGATGGTCAGCGACCAGGCGACCAGCGAACCGGCCCCCGAACCCCGGCCCGGCCCCACCGGAATGCCGTGCGCCTTGGCCCATTTGATGAAG
>SDZP01000537.1 GCA_004144935.1 Caulobacteraceae bacterium
CCTCAATCTCTCGTCCCTGGACGGAACCAACGGCTTCCGGATCGACGGCGAACTGTCAGGCGACAACCTGGGCATCCGGGTCTCGGGCCTCGGCGATATCAACGGCGACGGGATCGACGACTTCGGCGTCGGCGCCACGGGCAAGGACGACGCCGGCTCCAATGCCGGCGCCGGCTACATCATCTTCGGCCGCAACACCGCCTGGGGATCGACCGTTTCGCTTGCCGGCCTGGACGGGACCAACGGCTTCCAGATCAACGGCGAGGCCGCGGGCGACAACCTCAGCCGCATCGCCGGCTACGGCGACTACAACAACGACGGCGCGAACGACATCCTGCTGGGCACCTCGTTCCACGACGCCGGCGGCAACAACAGCGGCGCGGCCTGGATCATCTACGGCATCCCGGCGGCCGGCGGCCCTGTCGGCACGCCCGGCGACGACGACCTGACCGGCACGGCCGGCGTCGACACCGTCGACGGCGGGGCCGGCAAGGACGTCCTGCGCGGCCTCGGCGGCGACGATGTCCTCGATGGCGGCGACGGCAACGACTACGTCTACGGCGGCAACAACGACGACGTCCTCGGCGGCAACGCCGGCGGCGACAGCCTGTTCGGCGAAGACGGCGACGACCTGCTCGACGGCGGCGACTCGGCCGACAAGCTGTTTGGCGGCGCGGGTGTCGACGATCTCATCGGCGGCACGGGCAACGACCGGCTGGACGGCGGCGGCGACGCCGACAGCCTGACCGGCGGGTCCGGCAACGATTATCTCGACGGCGGCCTCGGCGCCGACGTGATGACCGGCGGGACGGACAACGACATCTACATCGTCGACAATCTCGGCGACCAGACCATCGAGGGGACGAACGAAGGCTACGACCTGGTCCGCACCGACCTCGACGGCTGGGTGCTGGGCGCCAACATCGAGGCGCTGGAACTGGGCGGAACCGGCGACATCGACGGGACCGGCAACAGCCTCGCCAACATCATCGAGGGGAACAGCGGCGCCAATGTCCTGTCCGGCGGCGACGGCAACGACACCCTCTACGGGATGGGCGGCGCCGACACGATCATCGGCGGGCTGGGCGGCGATATCCTGTTCGGCGGCGCCGGCGCGGACACCTTCGTGGTGGCCCACGCCTTTGGCGGGGCGCTCGAGACCGACACCATCAAGGATTACGACATCCTCGGCGGCGACATTCTCGACTTCTCCGGGGCCTACAGCGGCGTGCTGAGCATCAAGTCGGCCTTCACCAAGCACGCCGGCGAGATGACCCTCGGCTTCGCGGGCGGGATCACCACCGTGAAGCTGGACATCAACGGCGACGGCAAGGTCGACTACCAGATGCGGATCAACGGCGACGTCACCGGCGACACCGGCGACTGGCTGCTCTGACTACTCTCGCCGCTGCCGATCGCTGGAGCCTGTGTCGAGCAGGCTCTCGCCGGCCCGCTGCTGAGCCTCCTGCAAGGCGCGCCACTGCTTGCGCGTCTTGCAGACCTTCTTGCTCATGATCGTGCCGGTCGGCGTCACGTCGATGCAGACCTTCTCCTTGTCGCGCTCGGCCTTGGTCTTCGGCGCGGGTTCAGCGGGAGCAGGGCTCGCGGCCGGCGCCGGGGCGGGCTCGGTCGTGGCCAGCAACAGGCTCAGAAGCGTCACAGTCAGCATAGGCGTCCCCGTTTTGAGCCATGCTGACCCAGAACCGGCGATCGCACAACGGCGATGCCTCGGCTGCGGGAAGCGGGCATCCCGATGAAGGTGCGCCTTATCCCCAGGCTTTGATCGCCCGCGACATCGAGGGGGCTGGTCGGGCCGGCGGCTTCAGCCGACGCTCCTGTCTGCAGCCAAGGGTGATTCGCCACATGA